>JADZAN010000016.1 GCA_020852815.1 Gemmatimonadaceae bacterium
GGCGGGGGTTCGCGTAGGCGGAGGCCCGCACGGTCGCCACCCCGTTGGCCCCGGTGGTGTCGTACACGATCGTGCTGTCGAGCGCGGGGAACGACCAGGCGCTCACGGTCTCGTAGGCGTTGACCGCGGCCGTGCTGCTGTAGGCCCCGCTGGAGAAGTAGTGCACCGAGATCCCGCGATAGCGCCGGGTGCTGGCGGTGTCCTCGGGCGCGTCGTCCTTGAAGGTGTACGCGGTGGCCTGGCGCTGCTGCAGCACCGCCGTGCTCGACATCGTGCTGGTCGACGTCTGCTGCCCGCGCTTGTACTCCCGGCTGGTGCGCTTGAACGACGGCCACTTGGTCAGTGGCGACGGCACCGGGTCGTCATCGGCCTCGGCGACGGTGCGGAAGGTCGTGCGCGTCTTCCCGTACTCGCCGCTCGCCCCGTCCCACACCGTCACCTCGCGATAGGCCACGATGGGGCCGCCTCCCAGCGGGGTGGCCGATTGCGTCGAGCGCGAGAAGTAGCGGCAGCTCCCGCCGTTGAACTGGAAGCTGTAGCGCGGCTCCGCGCTCACGATGCCACTCGAGATGGTCGTGTCCGCCTGCAGCGTGTACTTGAAGCGCTGGAGGCGTGTCGCCCCCATGGCGTCGGTGGTGCGGAGCTCCGCCAGGCGCAGCCCCCCGGCGAGCTTCTTCTTCACCACCGCACTGTCGCTCCAGTCCACGCGGATGAAAGCGCTGTTCCCCGCGCCGCCGTACTCGTCGGAGGCCTGGGCCGTGTAGCTGCCCGGTGGGAGCGAGACGGCGTACGTCCCGCTCGTGGTCCACATCCCCTTCCCGAGGATGGACGCATACCGACACCCGACGCCGCCGCAGCTCGCCGGTTGCAAGGCAACGACCACCGTTGCCACGACCGTGCTGCTGCCGCCAACCGTGAACGGCGTGTTGACGGGGCCGGTCGAGCCGGAGGGCGAGTTGGCCGTGATGGAATGCGCGGACCCGCCGAGCGGGGCGGTCAGGCTGCCACTGTAGGCGCCGTAGTCGTTCGAGGCGTACACAAACTCCGACGTGCCGCCGGTCGGGTACGTGATGCGCGTCAGGACCCCGGCCTTGGCGAACGTGGAATCGGGGGTCCGATCGGCGCCGGTGAGGACGGCGCCCGTGGGGGTGATCGCGGGCGGGATGAGCGTGGTGTTGCTGGTGACGCCGTTGAAGTAGCCCCAGTGATCCTGGCCGGTGGCGCTGTACGCCGGGAGCGTGGGGCCGCTGTAGTCAAACGAGTATGGCGGCAACGAGCTTGCGTTGGTGCCGTCGCGTTCGAAGATGCTGCGCAACGTGAGGCGGCCGGTGGAGTAGTCGTGCGCGAACTGGAAGCGCCGGATCACGGTGCCACCGGCCGTGGCGACGCGAATCGTGTCCAGCCGCGGTTCCTGCGCCACGCCAGTCGGCGACAGGGCGTCGGTGCGCAGCGTCGTCCCGGGCACGAAGGTGACCGTGTGCTGGGCCGACGTGATCGTGGTCAGCCGCCGCGTCACCACCTGCCAGCCGCGTTGCTGCTGGTAGTCCGACGCCACGCATGCCGAGCCGGGGGGGACGGTGACGATCTGGTCGAACTTCTCCTGGTAGCCGCCGATCTTGAACGTGGACGTATACGGCGTGTAGCTCAACGTCACCACATCGCCGCCCGGCGCGCGGATCTCCGTCAGCTGCCACGCGGAGTTGTGTGTCTCGCTGGAACTGATCCGGTTCCCCGTCGACCTGCTCGGAGCGCAGCGAGTCGAGGAACGACACCGGCGGCGTGGGCCACCAGCTGCGATAGAACGCGTGGCCCGAGCTGTAGAAGCCGTTCGACCCCTCGTCGACGAGGCCGCGCACCGTGCGTGTGATCGTGCCGCCCGCCTCGAGCGCCCAGCCGATGCCGAGCCAGCCGCCGACGTCCTCGACACGGATACCGCTCGGGTGATAGCGCGCGACGATTGGCAGCTCGAGCGTGCGCCCCTTCACCGTGAAGAGCGGCACGCTGATGTTGGCGGTCCCGGTGTACAGGCTGACGGGGACGTCCCCGAACTTCCCCAGCGACGCGGCGGTGGGCGAGGTGAGCGTCGCGCGCATCGAGCCGGTCTGCGCGCTAGCAGCTGGCGGGAGCAGCGCGCTCGCCGCCGCCAGGAGGACCAGCGTGCCGGCGCGGTGCAGGGTGCCAGTGATTAGCGAAGCGCCACCTCCCCAAGTACGCGCCGCAGAAAACAGCCGCCCCCTGCCCGCCGCGCGGGCCACTCCCATCGCACGCATTCCCGCCTCCTGTCGTCACCCGGCACGTCGTTGCACGTGACGACGACGCTGGCGACAACCGGCGGCCACGCGATGTGACACCAATCACGAGCTGGCGAGCGCGGCGGCCTTACCTACAGGAGTTTTGCAGGATCCTTGTCAGGAAGAGCCACCCCCACCCCCCTACGCCGCCGGCAGCACCACCCGAAACGTCGACCCCTCCCCAGGCGCGCTCTCCACCGAAAGGCGCGCCCCGATCGCCAGGCAGAGCGCACGCGAGATGGAGAGCCCAAGCCCGGTGCCACCGTAGTCGCGCCCGGTCGTCGCGTCGGCCTGCTCGAATGCCTCGAAGATCGCGCCGAGCCGGTGCGGCGGGATCCCGCACCCGGTGTCGTGCACTTCGACGAGGAGGGGGCGCTGCGCGGCGTTTGTCACCACGCGCACGACGACCTCGCCTCGTTCGGTGAACTTGAGGGCGTTGCTGATCAGGTTCACCAGGACCTGCCGCAGCTTGGCGCCGTCGGTGACGAGCGTGGCCGGTGCGCTGGGGACGTCGGTGCGCAGCACGACCTCGGGGCGCCGCGGGTAGCCCTCGCACTGCGCCACGGTCTCGGTGACAAGCGTGCAGATGTCGGTGGGCGCACGCTGCACGTCCACGCGCCCCGCCTCGACCTTGGCGAGATCGAGAATGTCGTTGACGAGCGCGAGCAGCCGCGAACCATTGGCCTCCACGCGCGACAGGAACTCGCGCTCGCGCTCGGGGAGGAAGGTGTCGCGGCTGCGGGCCATGAGGCGCGTGAAACCGATGATGGCGTTGAGCGGCGTGCGCAACTCGTGGCTCATGCGCGCCAGGAAATCGCTCTTGGCGCGGTTGGCCTCGTCGGCGGCGTCGCGCGCCTGCTCCAGCGAACGCTGGACCGCCATGAGCGGAGAGATGTCGGTGGCGAGCGACACGCTCCCGCCGTCGCTGGTGGGCTGCACGGTGACGCGCAGCGTGCGGTCCCCCACCACCTGCACAAACGTCTCGCCTTCGCCGCGGTGGCGCTCCATGGCGCGAGCGATCCACGCCTCACCCGACTCGCCCGTCTCCGGGACCTTGCCGTCGACGAGCGTCGCCTCCAGCAGCGCTCGGAGCGGAACGCCGGGACGCGCCAGCGCTTCCCACTGGGGACGATCGAAGACAAATGCGCTATTGCAAACCAGCAGCCGGTCCTCGGCGTCGAACATGGCGAAGCTGGAGTCGAGCAGTTCGACGGCATCGACCAGGCGCGCGCGTTCGCGACGGAGCGCCTCCTCGGCCCCCATGCGCTGCGTGAGGTCGCGCCACACGCCGATGAGCGTGGGACGGCCATCGAGCGTGATGCTGGCCAGGCTCACCTCGACGAAGACGTCCGTGCCATCGAGGCGACGGTGCAGCCAGTCGAAGCGGTGATGCCGCTTGGCGTGCGCCAGCTCGATCATGCGACGAGCCTTCTCCTCCGACGGCTCGCCGTCGGGTTGCAGCGGCGGCGAGAGCGTCGCCGGGTGCACGCCGATGAGCGCCTCGCGGTTCGGGGCCCGCAGCATGCGCACGGTCGCGTCGTTGCAGTGGAGGATGTGCCCGGCGAAGAGTATGTGCGAGTCGGACGAGTGCTCGAACAGGACGCGGAATCGTTCCTGTGCCGCGTATCGCTCCGTCACGTCGTCGCCGACGGCGATGACGCCGGCAATCTCACCCGCGTCGTTGGCAAAGGTGGAGACGTTCCAGCGCACCCGGATCGTCGCACCGGTGCGGCTCCGCAGGCGTTGATGGATGCCTCGGAGGGCATCGCCCTCGAGCACACGGGCAATGGCGCGTCGCACCGCCTCCCGGTCATCCTCGCACGCGACCTGGTCCCAGAGCGCACGCCCCACGACGTGGTCGCGCGGGATGCCGAACAGCGTGGCGGCGGCGTCGTTCCACTCGAAGATCGTCCCGTCGGGGTACAGGCCGATGATCACCGTGGCAGCGTGCTGGATCAACGCGCGAATTTGTGCCTCGCGGGAGCGCTGCGCCGTGATGTCCAGCTTGACGCAGATGAAGGATTGCAGCTCCCCATGGTCGTCTCGGATGGGCGTCAGGCTGATCCGCGTCCAGAACGGTGAGCCATCGGCGCGATGGTTCCGCAATTCCCCCTGGTAGGCGAGCCCGTTGCGCACGGCATGCCGAATGGCCTGCGCCGTCGTTGGCTCCACGTCGTTGTGCCGCAGCAACGACGACGCCGTGCGCCCGACGATCTGCGCCATGGTGTAGCCGGTCATCCGCTCCCACGCCGGATTCACCCACGTCACGCGGCCGCGCGCGTCGCTGATCATCACGGCGTCCGACGCCTGCGACATCAGCGCGTGCAGTTCGCGCACGCCGGTGGTGGCCGGTTCCGAAGTTGGAGCGCATGTCGCGGCGGACGCCACGTCACGCGGTACGGGCGGGAGAGTGTGGAGCGACGCGGTGGACGTCATGCAGGGCGGATGTGAGCGATCGGATGGCCGGCCAGTTGCCAGTATCGGACGCCCCGCCGCGAAATTGCGATTCGTTAGGCTTTTCTCGTGATTGTGGTGGGGGCCAGGCTTGGGGCCTTCTCATCTGCGCGCGCGCACCGCGCCTGCATCGCCTACGTGATGACGGTCGGGCGGTCGCGACCGCTCAGCTCCGTGAGGCGGCTCACCTGGAGCGCCGCGGCGAGATAGGCGCCCAGCGCGACCTGCGCGTCCATCGCCTGCCGATCGGGGTCGCTCTCGTACGATTCCACGTAGAGGCGAAGCGTCGCCCCCGCCGTCCCGGTCCCGGAGAGCCGGAAGACGATTCGCGCACCGGACGCGAAGAGGAGCCGCAGTCCCTGATTGGCGCTGGTGGTCCCGTCGACCGGATCGTGGTAGGCGAAGTCGTCGACGACGGTGAGCACGTCGCCGGCGAGCGGCGTCCCGATGAGGCGCTGCCCCTCGGCGCGCGCCTGATCGACGATGGCCCGCGCGGCGGTGGCGTCGACCTCCTCGTAGTCGTGGCGCGTGTAGTAGTTGCGTCCGAAGCGTCGCCAGTGCGCGCGCACGATGGACTCGACCGACTCGCCGCGCGCCGCGAGGATGTTGAGCCAGAAGAGCACGGCCCACACGCCGTCCTTCTCGCGCACGTGGTTGGAGCCGGTGCCAAACGACTCCTCGCCACACAGCGTGACCGAGCCGGCGTCGAGGAGGTTGCCGAAGAACTTCCACCCGGTCGGCGTCTCGAACGCGGCGATGCCTAACGCCGCGGCCACGCGGTCGCTGGCGCCGCTGGTGGGCATGGAGCGCGCGACACCGGCAATCCCGCCGCGGTAGCCCGGCGCCAGCGTGGCATTCGCCGCGAGGATGGCGAGCGAGTCGCTGGGCGTGACGAAGAAGTGCCGGCCGAGGATCATGTTGCGGTCGCCGTCGCCGTCGCTCGCGGCGCCGAAGTCGGGGGCGTCGGCGCCGAACAGCTCGGCCACCAGGTCGTGCGCGTAGGTGAGGTTGGGGTCGGGGTGCCCCTGCCCGAAGTCGGGGAGCGGCGTCCCGTTGATGACGGTTCCCGCGGCGGCGCCAAGGCGGCGCTCGAGGATCTCGGTGGCGTAGGGACCGGTGACCGCGTGCATGGCGTCGAAGCGCATGCGGAAGCGCCCGCCGGAGAGCAGCGCCCGGATGGCGGGAAAGTCGAAGAGCGACTCCATCAGGTCGGCGTATTCGCCCACCGGGTCGATGACCTCGACGGCGAGCGCCCCGACGTGATGGACGCCGAGCGTGCCTAACGGGACGTCGGGGGCCTCCTCGATGCGGTAGGCCGACAGCGCCAGCGTTCGCGCGGCAATCGCCCCGGTGACCTTCTCGGGCGCGGGGCCGCCAGTGGCCATGTTGAACTTGATCCCGAAGTCGCCGTCCGGGCCGCCGGGATTGTGGCTGGCGGAGAGGATGATGCCGCCATCTGCCGGTCGCTTGCGGATGAGGTGCGATGCCGCCGGCGTGGAGAGGATCCCCTCGCGCCCCACGATGGCGCGCGCCACGCCGTTGGCGGCGGCCATCTTCAGCACGACCTGGATCGCTTCCCGGTTGTAGTAGCGCCCGTCGCCGCCCACCACCAGCGTGGCCCCGGCTGGCAGCTGCACGGCATCGAACGTCGCCTGGACGAAGTTCTCGAGGTAGTGCGGCTGCTGGAAGACGGTCACCTTCTTGCGAAGGCCCGAGGTGCCGGGCGCCTGGCCGGCGAACGGCGTGGTCGGGACGGTCAGCGGCATGATGGCGTGCCTAACGCGCGGTGGCGGCGGGGCGCGCGTGGGCCATGGCCAGGCATGCACGCGGCGCGATGCCAGGCGCGACGTGCGGCGCGCGCGGCAGGCGCTGCACGAATGCCCCCCCGGGCGCGGCCGCCGGAAAGTTCAGCCTGGCCGAGCGCATGACGGTGGAATCGGCCGTCAGTTCGGCGCTCCCGGCCGGCACGCCGTTGATCTTGAGGATGTAGGCCACCACGTCCACGTACTCACCCACGGCCAGCAGCCCCGGATTGTTGTCCGGCATGGTGGTGCTGATGTTCTTGAACAGGTCGAACGTCGACTGCCCGCTCCACTTCCCCTTGAAGTCGGGGTTGCGCATGTCCTCGCGTGCGTGACACTCGAGGCACTGGCGCGTGAACAGTTGCGCGCCACGTTCGGCCTGCGCGTCGGTGAAGGTGCTGTCGGCGCTGGTGCGGGGCGCGGACGCAAGCGAATCCTGCGCGCCAAGCGAAGCGGCGTTCAGCGAAGCGGCCGCGACAACGAGCGCGGCCACGGGAACGATCGTGCGCGCACGGCGGCGCGCTCGGCAGGCGTGATGCATGCGGGGGAGTGGAGGTGATGGCTGGCGTAAACTGCCGGGGGTGAACGCGTGAGGCAACTGGAGCGTTCGCCTCGACGAGTCGCGGGGCACCGCCCCATGGACGGTGCCCCGCATGCGATTCGTACCTCGCTGGCGCAGTCGCGCGTCGCTCAGCGCGAGGTACTCACGCAGGTCCCCTGGGTTCCCAGTCCGACGGCGTAGCGCAGGACGATGAGTGGGTCCGTGGCATCGAGCGCGCCGCTGCAGTTGGCGTCGCCATGCGGGAGGACGGTGAGCGGCGATGGCAACGGAATGGCGGCGAGTCCCCGCTGGATGAGGAGCGCATCGGCGGCGTTGACGAGGCCGTTGCGATCGACGTCGCCGCGCAGCACTGGCGGTTCACTGGTGAGCGGCAGCGACCAGATACCGCGCCCGTACGTCCCCGCCACCAGGCGGTTGGAGGCGGCGTGATACACGAGGTCCGTCACGGCCACGAAGGAGAGCCCTTGCGTCAGCGTCCAGCTCACGCCGCCGTCGACGGTCTCGAAGACGCCGAGGTCGGTGCCCACGAAGAAGCGATTGCGCGTGGGGGTGAAGGCAAAGGCGTTGATGGGGATGTCGGGGAGGTTGCCGGTGAGATTGGCGAAGTTGGTGCCCGCGTCGGGGGTGAGGAGGATCTTGAAGCCGCCGTAGCCGCCGTGCGTGATGGCGAAGCGCTTGGTGTCGTACGGATCGGCGGCCACGTCGGTCACGGCGCGTTGCACCTGCGTGCCACCAAACCAGCTCGTGCCGCCATTCGGCGTCCAGAAGATGAAGCCGTTGGTGGTGCCGCCAAAGATGACCTGCGGCGAACCGCGTCCGATGGCGAGGGCGTTGATGTTGGCGTTGACGGTGGGGCTGAAGGCGACCCAGCTGGCCCCCAGGTCCTGTGATCGCTCGATGGCGCGCGTGCCGGCCCAGAGCTGCCGCGGATTGTTTGGGTCCATGGCGAACGGGGTGATGAACGGCGGCTGGTAGACGAAGCGCGGCGGGATGTACGTGAGGGTGCGCGCATTCACGTCGAGCTTTCCCAGCTGCCCCCCCTGCCAGGAGACGAGGACGGTGTTGGGGCTGGTGTAGTCGATCATGGCGTAGCCGCCGTCGCCGTAGCCAACCCCCGACCAGAACATCGAGCCGCCGGACATCATGCTCCCGTTGTCCTGCGTCCCGCCGACGACCACGGCGGGGTTCGTCGGGTGCACGGCGATCCCGGGATAGAACTGCGTGGCCGAGATCCCGTTGTTGAGCGTCCGCCAGCTGGTGCCGCCGTCGGTGGAGGTGAAGATGCCGCCGTCGCAGGTGGCGACGATGCGCCGCGAGTCGTTGGCGTCGAAGACGACGCTGTGCCAGTCGGAATGCACGTTGCCGGCAATGACGTTGAACGTGTTGCCGCCGTCGCGCGACCGGAACAGCCGCACGCCACCGATGATGACCTTGTTCTCGTCGATGGGGTCGACGGCAAGGACGAGGTTGTACTCGCTCTGCTCGCCGAAGTCCCCTTCGTCGTACTGCTGCTGGAAGGTGATGCCGTTGGCGGCAAGCAGCGTCCACTGCCCGGAGAACTCGTCCCAGCGGGCCAGCGTGCGGAAGGCGCGATTGGACGGGTTGGCGATGATGGCCCAGACCGACCCCGGGCGCGCCGGGCTTACCGCAAGCGCGATCCGTCCCAGCGAGGTGGGGGTCCCCAGCGATTGGGCGATGGGGGTCCAGCTGACGCCGCCGTTGGTCGACATGTAGACGCCGTTGGCGGCGGCGCCGAACAGGTTGCCGACGGCGGCATACCAGACCTCGGGGCGCGTGGGATGCTGCACCACGTCGGTGACGAAGCCTTGCATCGCGATGCTCCACGACTGCCCGGAGTTGGTGGAGCGCAGGAGCCCGAAGTTGGTGGCCGCCAGCACGGTGGTGTTGGCGACGGTGCCGGCGGTGGCGCGATCGACGGCCAGGTGATACACGAAGCCGCCCAGGGCGCCGGCAGGTGCAAGGATGGTGGCGGCCACGCGGGACCACGTCGTGCCACCGTTCGTCGACTTGAGGATGCCGCAACCGTCGGTGTACCCCTGCGGGTCGAACGTCTCCCCTGTCCCGGCATACACGATGTTGGGGTCGACGGGATCCATCACGATATGGCCAATGGCGGTGGAGCACTCGTTGTCGCCGAGCGCCTGCCACGAGGCGCCGCCGTTGAGGGTGCGCCACACGCCGGCAGAGCCGGCGCCGGCGAGCATCACGCGCGCATCGGTCGGGTGCAACGCGACGGTGGAGAAGCGCCCTTCGTCCTGCATGGGCGAGGAGGAGTAGCGCGTGTTCATGCTGATGAAGCCCGAGGGGCCCATCGGCTGCCACCGCTCACCGGCGGCGACGCTCGACCCGGCAATGGCCGGGGCAAAGGCGCCGGCGCGTGCCGAGAGCTTGAACTCGCGCAGGGCGGCGACCTTGTCGGCCGGAAGCCGGCCGTCGGCGCCGGCGCGCTGCGACACGTACCACGCCCGGCGCTCGCGCACGTCGCCTTCCTTCATGTCCTTGGCAGTGAGCGATTGCGCGCGAAGGCCGGCGCTGGTGGCGGGAGCGCCCAGGAGCGCGGCCAGCGCGACGATCATGCGAAGCTTCCGCAGGGGGAGGGGGAGACGGGTCATGGGATCATCACCAGGGTGAGCGCGTTGCTCGTGCCGCTCGGCGTGGTGACCGAGACGGAGAAGGTGCCGGGCGCGAAGCTCGAGGGACGCCCGCGCGCTGCTGTATCGGTGTAGGTGAGGGGCATGGCGAAGCGGATCGTGCGCCCGGCGGTGTCGGCCGGGATCATGTCGAAGGTGGCGCGCCCCACGTGAATGGCGTTGCCACCGACGGCAAAGCCGCCGCTCCCCCCGGTGTGTCCGGGCACGAAGCCGCTCCCCGTGAGGGTGAGCGTCGGGGCCTCGCCGCGCCCCAGGCGGATGGTGTCGGGGGCGAGGCGCGTGAGCGTGGGGGGCTCGGTGGCGCTTCGCACGTTGTGCGTCGTGTCGGTGGCGGGTACTGCCGCTGCGCCGGCGGGGGCGGCCGCGCTTCCGGTCGCGACCGCGCTCCCCGTGGTGGCGGCGGCGGTGCTGTCGGCCGGCGCCCCCGACTCGGCGTTGGCGCGGCGGGCGCCCGACGTGCAGCTGGCGACGAGGGCGGCGCCGAGGGTGGCGCAGAGGACGGCCGCCAGTTGCACGGCGCGGGCGCGCATCGCGGCGCGACGCGGTCTACGGTGGCGGCTCACGGTTGCACCTTGGGTGCGGGAGCGACGCGCACGTTGGGCATTCCCGCATAGAGGGCGGCGCGCGTGTCCGACACGGTGAGGCGCGGCGTGAGGTCGGCGAGCGAGACGCTGTGCAGTTCGTCGACGAGAAGCCCCAGGCGACGCAGCCCGCGCCGGTCGATGACGCGGGCGCGCATCCGGAAGAGGAGCCCTTCGGGGATGCCGCGCGCCGCGGCCCCGGCCACGCGATACTCGCCCACTACCGGGTTCACCGCACGCAACGCGGCGTCGGAGACGCTGTCGGGGCCGATGAGTTGCAGCTGCAGCGAGTCGTACAGGAAGCGGGCGGTGAAGCTCCCCACGGCGCCGCCGCTGTCGGCGCGCGCGAAGGCGGAGATCGTCACTTCGTGCCCGGCCCGCGCCAACGTGTCGGAGACGAGGATCCAGGCGTTGGCGGAAATCGGCATCGGGACCGGTCGCGGCGGGGCGACGCTCGCCCGCTCGTCGGCGCAGGCCGCGATGGCGACGAGGGCGAGAATTGCAGCCGGTGCGAGGGCAACGCGAACGGCGCGGCGGGAAATCGCGAGGGAGATCGGCATGTCAGGGCACCAGTGGGATGTTCACCCCGGTGCTGCGCGGGGCGAGGTTCTGCAGGTTGGTGTCGTACATCTCGTACGGGTTGATCGTGATCTCGCGATTGAAGAGGAAGCCGAACGGGGTGCTGGAGGTGATCGTGACGCGCACGATGGGGACGATTCCGCTCAAGCCGCTGGGAGCGGCCAGGCTGATGCGCAGCGTGTTGAGCCCCGCATCGAGCCCCACGGTCACGTTCCCCACCAGCGCCTGCGCGTTGACCCCCGCCACCACTTCGTTAGGGATCCCGACGAGGATGGTGGCTGCGCCGACGGTGGTAGCGCGCGTGTCGAGCACGATGTCGAAGCCGGCGGTGACGCCGTTGCGCACGGGGATGGGGGCGATCTGCGTCGTGGTGACGATGGGGGCGGTGGGATCGCGCGGGACGGTGACGTACACCGAGTCGCGGATGCTGGGCGATCCGGCGCCGAAGGCGCGCACCCACGAACTCCCGCCGGCCACGCCGGTGATGTTCCCCGACGCGCGCACCGACGCGGCGTTGGCGTTGACCGAGCTGTAGACGATGGGGACCTGGGGGAGCGCGTTGCCTAACAAGTCGCGCGCCGTGGCGCTGATGTTGAGCGTGGCGCCCGGATCGAGCAGGAAGAGCCGCTGCGAGTTGGTCCCGTACTGGATGCTCTGGACCGCGCTCCCTGGCGCGTTCTGGAGCGTGAGGTTCCCCGTGACCACGGCGGCCTGCGCCCCGCTGGTGAAGCGCAGGCGCATGGTGGGGGGCGGGAAGGAGGTGGCCGAGAGGAAGGTGAGCTGCTCGAAGCGCGCGACCCCCTGGGCGTCGGTCACGGCCACGTCGTTGAGCAGTTCGCCCGTGGCGTCGAGCGGCGTGGCACGCACCGTGGCCCCCTCGGTGCGCACGATGTTCCCCGAGGTATCGGCCAGCTGCAACGCCGGCTGCTGCAACAGCGGGACGCCGACGGTGATGCTCCCCGACGGCTGCTGGAAGAAGGCGACGAAGCGCGGCGGGCCGGCGTCGAGCTGGATGGCCGCCGACGTCGCGGTGGCCAGCCCGGCGGTGGTGAAGGCCAGGGTGCGCGCACCAGCGGAGCCAATCAGGCGCAGCGCCGGGAAGGAGGCCACGCCCACCGCGTCGGTCTGCGAGGTGGCCCCCAGCAGAACGCCACCGCCCGAGGCGATGGAGGCGGCCACGCCGCGCGCCGCATCAGACACCCCGTTGCCGAAGCGATCGGTCACGCGCACCTGCACCGCCGACGGGAAGGGAAGGGTGTTCTGCACGACGGTGGGCTGCGACGTGACGCGCAACTCGGCGGCGTCGCCAGCCGCAAGGGCGATCGTCCCGGTCGTTGCCGACACCTGGTCGGCGCTGAAACGCAGCGTGCGATTCCCCGTCACCCCCTCGATCGAGAGCGACGCGAAGGTCGCATCACCCTGGGCGTTGGTCGTCGCGGTTGCGCCGTTCACCGTGCCGCCACCCGAGGCGATGCTCGCCGTGACCGTCGTGGTGCGCGTCATCGGGTTGCCGAAGCTGTCCACGAGGCGCGCCACGATCCCTGGCGCGATGGGGACACCGGCGCGCGCCACACCGGGGACGTTTGCCAGCGTGATGGTCGAGGTGAGCCCCGCCTCCAGCGCCACCGGTGGGGCGGTGAGCGTCGTGGCCCCCGTGGTGCTGAAGCCGATGGTGCGCGGCCCCGCGCTCACCAACCCGCCTAACGTGAGCGCGCTGAAGGTGGCGTTGCCGCTGGCGTCGGTGGTCGCGGTGGCCCCGCCCAGCGTCCCCGTCCCCGCCTGCAGCGAGGCGGTAATCACGGTCCCGGCGCGATTCACGATGTTGTTGAACTGGTCCCTGGTGCGCACCACCGGCGGTGGGACGATGGGGGCACCGGCACGAATGGTGGCCGGCAGCGCCGTCACGATCTCCATCGTGGCCGGCGCCCCCGCAATCGCGGTCGCCGACAATTGCGCGCTCACCGACCCCGCGGTCGCCGTGAGCGTCTGCGTCCCGGCGGTGTTTCCCAGCGTCCACGTCCCCGCCGTCGCTCGCCCGCTCGCGTCGGTGGTGGCCGATGCCGCGCTGAGCGTCCCTGACGAGACCGAGAAGGTCACGGACGTGTTGGCGAGCGGAAGGTTGTCGCTCGCCTTCACCGTCACGGCGATCGTGCCCGGGACCGCGGTGGCGACCGGGCCGGAGACCGTGGAACCGTTGTCGAAGGTGACCGAGGCCGGGACGCGCACAGGCGGGGGTGGCGTCGGGCCATCGCCGCCGCCGCCACCGCCGCACGCCGTCACGATGGTCGCGGCGGCGAGTGCGGGGAGCGCGCGCAGAGCGGCTGCAGTGGTCGCGCGCGTGACGACGCGCGCGAGGGCGTTCGCGCGGACACGCACGGGGGAGGGCGCGGGAGAGCGCGTCGTACGTGGGGGGGGATGGAACCGGACGAACATCGTGGCGCCACTCCTGGTAGTTGGCGCTGGCGCCGTTAGGCTCCAACGCCCGGGAACGGGTCGCCGCCACGTGCGGCGACCCCAGAGGACAGCTCTCATGTGTGCACGCGCAGAACGCGCGCGAAACGGCTCAGGCGGGCGAAGCTGACTCGTTTTCTCTTCGCTGGGGAGACGTGAGGCGGTGGCGCAACACTCGCCTCCGAACGGATCCGCCGGGCCACTCGCGGCTTGCGCGGATCATCGCGTCCATAGCCACGCCGGCCGCTGGCCCACGGCCGGGGGCTGTTGGTGCGGCCGTCTGCCCCCTTGTCGTGCGCCTATCGCCGCGCTGGCGGCGAAGCTGGCGAAGTGACGACGAGCGCCAGCCAGGCTGGGAGTGCGTGCAGGTGGTCGAGATGGTCGGGGGCGCTGTTGCCGGCGAAACCCATCAGCGTGAACGCGCCAGCCGTGGCCTGCGAGAGCTGCTGCATCCCGTTGGGTCCCCACGCCAACACGGGATTGCGCCGGACCGCCAGCGCGCGCAGGAGCCAGTCTGCCGTCTCGGTGGTGCTGGCAAAGGTGCCGGGAAATACCTCGGAGTGCGTGACGAGCAGGCGCACCTCTCCGCGCATGGCGCGCGCCGCGTAGCCGGCAATGGATTGCAGGTTGGCGGGATCGAGCGCGCCGCCGTCGGCCAGGGTGCGCCGGTCGGGGAGATAACCCGTATGGATGCCGTCGAGGATCACCGCGCCGCGCACGGCGGGGACGGCGAGCGAGTCGGCGAGGATGGCGCGCACGGCACCGTTGCCGGCCGAGAAGGCGCTGAGATACACGGCGCCTAACGCCACGGGGCGCTGCCGCGCGCGCGACGCCTCGGCGGCGATGCGAGCCAGCAGGCGCTGCCAGCGGTCGGTTCCCTTGAACGGGCGCTCATACGCCGACGAGCCGGGCGTGAGGTTCACCACCGCCACGAGCATCGTGCTGTCGGCCAGGCGCGCGGCGTCGACGGCGATGTAGTCCGGGCCCAGAAAGTGGACCAGGAGGGCGACCGTGTCGCGTTGCGCGCCCCACGCCGGGAGGTGCAACTCCACGGGGCGCGGCAGGAGCGAATCGATCGGGATGCGCTGCGTGCCGAGCGCGTGCGGCGCCACGCGGCCATGCGCGCGCGTCGACTCGATCATGGGTGACGGGTTCTGTGCGGCGGGGGCGGGGGAAGGAACCGTCATCGACGACTCGGCGCGCACGCCGTCGATCGCTCGCCTCGATGCTATTTGCGTTGGGCGCGCGCCGCCATGCGCGCAACCGATCGCGCTGGTGGCGGCCAAGCTGGCGAAAACCGCAAGCGCGAGCGGCGGTGTGCGGCGCGCGCTATCGTGGGCGGACCTTGCGGACATGCGCACAAGGTCGTCGCGCGCGACGGCCGCGGCCAGAGGCGACGGGGCCGGAAAGGCCCCCGCCGCTGGCAGCGAGCCATCGCGGGAGGCGCGTAGGCGCGTGGGACGTTGACGGCCGGGTGTCGCGCTCCCTGCTACTCGTAGCGCAAGGCGCGCATCGGGTCCACGCGCGACGCCCGGAGCGCCGGGAGGTAGCCGGCCCCCAGGGCGACAACCGCCAGGAGCAACGCGCCGCCCACGGTGGAGATCGCATCGAACCCCTTCATGCCGAACAGGAGCGACTGCGCCCCGCGTCCCAGGGCGAGGGCGGCGGCGATCCCGATCACGCCGCCAATGGCGACCATCATCCCCACCTGGCGCAGGATCATCGAGCGCACGCGCGCACCATCGGCGCCAAGCGCCATCCGCACGCCGATCTCCCGCGTGCGCTGGGCGACGGTGTAGGCAAGGACGCCATACAAGCCGACCGCCGCGAGCAGCGTGGCGAGGATGGCGAACGCGGCGCTCAGCGTGGAGATCATCCGGTCCATGAAGACGTTCTCCCGCGCGACCTGCGGCATGGTACTCAGGTTCTCGACCGGTAGGTTGGGATCGAGCCTGGCGATGACCTTGGGGATCACCTGCAGGAGCTGCTCGGGGGGCGTTGCCGTGCGCACGTAGAAGGTGATCGAACCAACGGTGGAATCCTGCCGCCACGGAACAAAGAACTGCGGCGGAATCTCAGCCTTCACCTCCGAGTACTTGGCGTCCTTCATCACGCCGACGATCTGGATGTCCTTCTCGCCGCGGAGCCCGTCGTCGGAGAAGCGCTTGCCGATGGCATCCTTCCCCAGCTTGAACTTGCGTGTGAACGCCTCATTGACGATGGCCACGCGCGGTGCCCCGACCACGTCGGCCGCGGTGAACTCGCGGCCGGCGAGGAGCGGGATGCCTAACGTCGCGAGGTAGGCGGGGCCCACCTGGTTCACGCTGGCGCCGATGTCGGTGTCGGAGTTGGCGTCGAACCCCTCGACGCCCACACCGCTCCCCCAGTTGCTGCCGGCCAGCAGGCGTATGCGTCCCGTCGTGACGGCGTTGGCGCCGGGGAGCGCGACCAGTTCCTCCGCGACGCGCTGAAAGAGCGCCGCCGACCGCGCTGGCGTGTAGCCGTTGCGCCACGGAGCGATGCTGAAGGTGGCGACGTGATCCAGCTTCACGCCGAGGTCGACCTTGCTCACGTTGTCGAGCGAACGGATGAAGAGACCGGCCGCGATGAGGAGCGACATCGAGAGGGCGATTTGCGCCGTGACGAGCGACGTGCGGAAGCGCGTGGCGGCGCGATGCCCCGAGAGGTTTCCGGCGTTGGAACGGATGGTCGTGATCAGGTCCGACCGCGTGGCGTGAATCGCCGGGAAGAGCCCGAACAGGATCCCGGTCAGCACCGCGGTTCCGGCGGCGAAGAGGACGACGCCGGTATCGATGCCGAAGGCGAGCGTTGCCGCGGCATTCTTCGGGAGCATCGCCTTCATCGCGGCCAGCGACCAGCGCGCCACCACGAGCGACGCGCCGCCGCCGATAATCGCCAGCACGATCGACTCGGCGAGCAGCTGGCGGAGCAGTTGCCAGCGCGCGGCGCCGATCGAGAGGCGCACCGCCATTTCCAGCGAGCGATTCGCGGCGCGGGCCAGGAGGAGGTTGGCAATGTTGGCGCAGGCGATGAGGAGGACGATCGCCGTGATCGAGAAGAGGAGAAGGAGCGGCGTGCGGGCGTTGTTGGGGACGTCGCTCTGGCCGCGCGCGCCGTTCACGACGGTGAGCTCCTTCGCCTTGAAGCGCTGCAACGTCGCCGCGCTCATGTCCTTCTGCAGCGGTGCCTCGATGTCATTGATGATCGGCTTGTAGATGGCATTGAGTCCCGTGCGCGCCTGCTCCAGCGTGACGCCGGGCTTGAGGCGGCCGAAGACGTACGCCCAATACGAGGTGCGGCTCGAGAAGTCGGTCGTGTCGCCCGAGACGAGTCCGCGCATGCTGAGCGGGACGTAGACGCGCGGCTCCGTCCCGAGCGTGGTCCCGAGAAATCCGCGCGGGGCGACGCCGATGACCGTGAGCGACTGCCCATTCACCACGATCGGCTGGTCGACCACCCTGGGATCGCTGCCCAGTTGCGTTTCCCAGAAGCGATGTCCCAGCACGACGACCGGGTGCCCGCCCTCGTTCCGGTCGTCGGTGGGGGCCAGGAGGCGCCCCTTGGCCGCCTGCAAGCCAAGTGTAGGGAAGTATGACCCGGACACATAGAGGCCGGTGCCGCTGAGCGTCTGGTTGCGGACGGCGATGTTGGCGCCAAAGTTGACGTGCGCCGCGAGCCCGCTGAGCACCGTTTGTCTTCGCTCGAGGTCGCGGAACATCTGGTACGAGAAGACCTGTTCGCAGTCGCCGGCCTGGCCGCACGAGGTGGAGCCTGGCTTGGGCCCCGGGGCGCCGAGGTTCACCAGCCGCGCCGCGTTGGGGACGGGGAGCGGGCGCAGCAGCATCTGGTTGAAGAGCGAGTAGATCGCCGCGTTCGCCCCGATGCCGAGTGCCAGCGAGATGACCGCCACCACCGACACGAACGGCGACTTGACCAGCGTGCGGAGGGCGTACTTGAGGGTGAGCATGGGGCGTGTCCGTGGAGGCGTGGTCGAACGTCCGACGTTGGACACGTACGGGGGCGCGGAAGGTTGGATTCAGAGGGCGGGCGGGAGACGTGAGTCGCGGCGCGCGGGCGCGCCGTCGCGCGCGAGACCGAGGTGGGGCGACTCGTCAGGCAACGTGCATCGCGCCCCCTCGCGCCCCCTCGCGCCCCGCATCACCACCCCTTACCGTAGCCCTCCCCCCCCCGCGCGGCGCAGCCGCGCACACCCGTCTCCCGTCTCCCGTCCCCCGTCGCGCTCTTGCCCTCCAGCATCCTCCACGACTTCCCCATCCGCGCCTCCGCCGCGACCGTGTTCGCGGCCGTGGTGAGTCCTGACACTTGGTGGACGCTGGAGAGCGACGTGCAGGCGGCGTTAGGCTCCACCTCCCGACTCTACTTCGGGGAGGGCTACGACTGGCGGGCGCTGGTCTCGGCGTGCGAACCGGGCGTCACCTTCGAATGGACGTTCACCGACGCCATGCCCGATTGGATGGGGACGCGGCTGCGTTTCGATCTCACGGAAGCCGACGGGGTCACGGCGGTACACTTTGCGCACCACGGGTGGGAAACCGCGAGCGAACACTTCCGCGTGTCGTCGTTCTGCTGGGCCATGTACTTGCGCCTGCTGCGCCGTACGGTCGAGACGGGCGAAGTGGTGCCGTACGCGCGCAGGCTCGACGCGTAGTTTCCGGCTCGATCGCCGTAAATCCTGCCGTCGTGGCTACAGTCGTTGCCGCGAGGGGTCGAGACTCTGGTTAAACCATGTCACACATGGTCGCCGGCGCGCCGGCGCTACTCCCCCGAGCCTCTCTCGAGCCTCGTCCGATGCCCGGCGTCCGATTCTCCCGCCTCGTCCCCCGCGTTGCGGCGCTCGCCTTCCTCGCCGCGCCGCTCCACGCACAGGTCGCCCTGGGCGCGAACGCACCCGCTACGTCCGTTCAGGACACTTCCGCGCACGCCGCGTTTGCGCAGGCCGCCGCCGCGCCCGGTGCGTCTGCGTCGTCCGACTCGGTAGCGACCCTCACTCGCCGCCTCGTGGCACTGCGGCGCGAACTCGAGGTCGAGCGCCTGGCGCGCGTTGAGGGGGAACGGGAGGTGCTCGAGGAACAGCAGGGGACGCAGCGGGCATTCCTGTTTGCGGCGGCGATACTCGCCGTCTTCAGCGGCTGGTCCACCTATCGACGTCGTGTCGACCGCCAGCGGTTGACCGCGACCCTCGGCGCCACCGATCCGCTCACGGGGGCGTGGAACCGGCGGCACGTGCAGGAGGTGATCCCCTCCGACGCGTCGGCCGCGGTGCGCCGGCACCTCTCGGCCCCGGTTGGGACGGTCGTCCGCGACGCCGACATTGTCTTTCTCATGGTCGACATCGATCACTTCCGCCTCATCAACCAGCGCTACGGTGACGAGGCGGGGGATCGCGTCCTGGAGAACGTGGCGCGCCAGCTCAAGGCCGTGGTCCGCGATTCCGACCTGGTAGTGCGATGGGGCGGCGACGCGTTCCTCATCGCGTATCGATTCACCAATCGCGATGGCGTTTCTGAACTCGCCGAGCGGATTCGTCACAAGATCGAGGCCCTGGAGACCGAGGTGCGTGGCGGGGAGCGTCTCAAGATCACGGCGTCGATCGGCTTCTCCGCCTTCCCGTTCTCGCGCAGCAACCCGAATGGGCTGGGTTGGGAGGGAGCCATCGCGATTGCCGACCTGGCGGCGTACGCGACCAAGCGCGAGGGGCGCAATGGCTGGTCGACGTTCCGAGCCGCGGTTGGCGATGGCGTGGATGTTTCGCTGCGCGACGTGACGCTGCGCGACATCGACGCGCGCGTGGCGGAGGGGACGGTGGTGATGGAGTCATCGCGCGGCGCGCACGAGCCGGCGGCGCTGTAGGCGGCGAACGGGCGACCGCGCCGGGCGACGGCGATCGCGCTCCGGCAATGCGCAGGGGAAAGAATTGGGATAGAGCGGTTGCCGATCACTCGCGGAGTGAGGCGGGCGGACCTATAGTTGCGGCGGTTCCGAAGGCCGCACGTCCCTTTCGAGGAGGGTCCCCCCTTGGCATGTCGCGCTCTCTCCCCGTCCCGTGTCGCCGCGCCAGGCTCGGCGTCGCGGCGCGCCGCATTCCACCGCTCCCTCGACTCGCGCCGGTGGCGCGGTTCGCGCGGTTCGCGCGGTTCGCGCCGGTCGCTGTGGGGTGTAGTCCTTGTGCTGGGCGGCGTCTCGTTGCTGCTGGCGGCGCCGGTCGTGGCGCAGGAGCGGGGGAGCAAGGACATGCCGCCGCTCAACGACCGCCCCAACCCGTACCAGACCATTGCCGGGTGGGCCCGCATGCCCGAGGGGCGGACGTGGGGGTCGACCAGCGCCGTCGAGGTGGATATCGACGGGGAGAGTATCTGGGTGGGGGAGCGTTGCGGGACGAACAGTTGCGTGGGGTCGACGCTCGACCCGATCCTCAAGTTCGACCGGACGGGGAAGCTGGTCAAAAGCTTTGGTGCAGGACTCATCACCTGGCCGCACGGGATTACCGTCGACAAGCAGGGGAACGTCTGGGTCACCGACGGGCAGGACAACCTTCCCCGTCGCCCGCGCGGTGCGCCGGCCGACGCGCCGCTCCCGCCGGCGCCGGCCAGGGTGATCGGGCACCAGGTGCTCAAGTTCTCCCCTGACGGCAAGCTCCTGATGGCGCTCGGCGCCCCTGGCGGCGGGAAGGAGCCCAACTATTTCTGGCAGCCCAACGACGTCCTCATCGCGCCCGACGGCGCCATCTTCGTGGCCGAGGGGCACGGCGGGGAGAACTCGCGCATCCTCAAGTTTGCACCTGACGGGAAGTTCCTCAAGGCGTGGGGGAAGAAGGGAGCGGGGAAGGGCGAGTTCGACCAGCCGCATGCGCTGGCGATGGATTCGCGCGGGCGCCTCTTTGTCGGCGACCGCTCCAACAACCGCCTGCAGATTTTCGATCAGGAGGGGAACTGGCTCGACGAGTGGTGGCAGTTCTCGCGCGCCAGCGGGATCGCGATCGACCGGAATGACAACATCTACGTTGCCGACTCCGAGTCGGGGTCGATCGAGCCGTCGCGCAAGGCATGGCTGCGCGGCATCCGCATCGGCAGCGCGAAGGACGGGAGCGTCAGGGCGTTCATCCCCGATCCCGACGTCAACTCGAACAACACGTCGGCAGCCGAAGGGGTCGCCGTGGACCGGAACGGCGTGATCTACGGGGCGGAGGTGGGGCCGAAGGCATTGAAGCGCTATGTGAGGAAGTAGGGCGGACGGGGACGGGGGGCTTCCGTCCTGGTTGAATGCAGCGCGCCACGACGCGATGCATTGCTCCACACACCTGGAGGGCTGAGGCATGACTGGATCCTCGCGGCGGGACTTTCTGGGGGTGGTGGCGTCGGTGGCGGGGGGGATTGCGTTGTCGCCGTCGGCGGCGCGCTCGGCGGAGGCGCTGGCGCGGAATGGCGTGCGGTTCGATGGGCGGCCGTTTGCGGCTGACGACTACGACTCCTACGCCAAGCTGGCGTCCAACGAGAACCCGTACGGCCCCACCGAGGTCGTCCTCGCGGCGATGACGGCGGCGTTCAAGTACTCGAATCGCTATTCGTACCCCGACGCCAACATCCTCCAGGAGATCGCCCGCTTCCACGGCGTCACGCCCGACCAGGTCCTGCTGGGGGCCGGCTCCGGCGAGTTGCTCTCGGTCGCCGCGCTCGCCTTCCTGGGCGAAGGGAAGAAGGTCATCGGCGTCGAGCCCACCTTTCACACCGTCTTCCAGTTCGCCGCCGGCGTGCACGCGGAGTCGATCCAGCTCCCGCTGCTCGCCGACTACTCGCAGGACATCCCGGCCATGATCCGCGCCACGCGTCAGAACTGGCGCGACGTGGGCCTGGTCTACCTCTGCAACCCGAACAACCCGACCGGGCGTATCGTCTCCGCGCGCGACGTGCAGGCGCTCGTCGATGGCATCCCCGAGGACGTGCCGGTCCTCATCGATGAGGCGTATCACCACTTCGTCGAGGATCCGGCGTATGCCTCGTCGCTCCCGTACGTCGCGCAAGGGCGCAACGTGATCGTGACGCGCACCTTCTCGAAGATATCGGGGCTGGCGGGGATGCGCTTGGGCTACGCCATTGCGCCGCGCTCGCTCATCGCGCGCCTGCGCCCGCACTCCATCGCCAGCATCAACGCCCTCGTGAAGCACGGCGCCGCCGCCGCGCTCAAGGACGTCGATGGCCAGGCGCACGTGAAGACGGTCAACAACGAACTGCGCGCGCAGACGGTGAAGGCAGTGCAGGGTTTGGGCTACGAGGTGCTTCCCAGCGAGGGCAACTTCTTCATGATCGCCATCAAGCGCCCGGTGGTTCCGGTCATCGAGCAGTTCAAGGCGAAGGGCGTCCTCGTGGGGCGCCCCTTCCCACCCATGACGCAGCACCTGCGCGTCTCGGTGGGGACGGCGCAGGAGATGGAGCGATTCATGGCGGCGTTTCGACAAGTCTTTGCGTCCTGAAGTATGCAGAAGACGAGAAGACGAGAGGACGAGAAGACGAGGGAGGGCGGCGAGCCATGTGGGTTCGCCGCCCTTCTTCTTGTGCTCATTGCGATGAGGATGAGGCGCGACGCGCCGCCGCGCGTTCCCTCGTCTTCTCGTCCCCAGCCTTCGCTGGGGCAGGCCTCTCGTCCTCTCGTCTTCTAGCGATAGCGCAAGCGCTATCGCCTAAGCGCTATCGCCTAAGTGCCAACGCCGTCAGCGCCGTGCTCGTCCCCGCCCCCGACGCAAAGACGATGTATTGCTTCCCCTTGTGCAGGAATGTCATCGGCATGGCGGTGGTGCGTGCGGGGATCTTCACGGCTCCCACCTGCTTCCCCGTCACCTTGTCGACGGCGAAGAGTTGCGGCTGCTGGCCGGGAATGGCGCCGTTGCGGCCGGTGCCGTAGATGACGAGCGTCTTGGTCGTAATGAGTTGCGCCTGGCCGCGCGCGCCAACTGGCGGGAGCTTCACCCCTTCGAAGAGCGGATCCTTGGTGGTTTGCGGCAGCCACCCGCCGTTGGGGATCCACCACTTCTTGTCGCCGGTGTTGAGATCGTAGGCGGTCACGCCGCCATACTCCTTTGGCTTGAGGATGGAAATGCCACCGATGTTGGAGAAGCCGGCGCGCCCCGAGAAGCCATCGCCCTTGAGATCCTCCCTGGGCTTGTAGCCCGGCGGCGTGGGGAGTGCCCCGGGGAGGCCGCAGGCGTCGTGCGGCGACGAGTAGTTGAACTCGGAGCACGGGTCCTTCTGCAACGAGATGGTGCTCATCCCGGTCTGCGAGCCTACATAGATCATGCCGGTCTCGGGATCGACCGCGACACCGCCGTCGATGTTCACGCCGCCCGAGGCGCCGGGGTTGTACCATGAGCAGGGGAGCCCGCTCTTGCCGCCGTCCGACGGCTGGCCGGGAATGTAGTACGGTCCCATGCGGCACTTCTTCGCCAGCTTGAGCGCCGAATCCTTGATGGCCGGCGTGTAGTCGATCAGGTCACTCTCCTGCAATCCCTGTTGAGCGTACGGCGCCGGCCTGGTGGGAATGGGCTGCGTGGGCCACGCCACTTCGCCGGGCACCTCGCTGGCCAGGACGGGGGTCTCGACGATGGGCCAGATCGGTTCCCCGGTCACGCGGTCCAGCACGTACAGCCAGCCCTGTTTGGTGGACTGCGCCACGATCTTGCGCCGCTTTCCGTCGACGGTCACGTCGAGGACGTTAGGCGCCATGGGCGTGTCGTAGTCCCAGATGTCGTGGTGCACGAACTGGTAGTGCCACTTCCGCTTCCCGGTCCTGGCGTCGATGGCGACGAGCGAGTTGCCGTACAGGTTGGCGCCGGGGCGATGGCCGCCGTACTCGTCCATGAGCGGCATCCCGGTGGGGACGTAGACGATGCCGAGTTCCGGGTCCGAGGCCCACGTGGCCCACGGATCGACCTTGCCCACGCCGGGCGTCCCGAGCCTGGTTCCGTTCTTCCACGTGTCGGCGCCGTACTCGCCCGGCTGCGGGATGAGGTTGAACTTCCACAACTGCTTCCCGGTGTGCACGTCGAAGCCGCGCACGAAGCCGTGAATGTTCTTGAGGCGAATGGGATAGTAGCCGTGGATCGACGAGTTCCCGAGGACGATCACGTCACCCATGATCACCGCCGGGCTGCTGTTGGCGATTTGTCCCTCGGTGGGGTCGATGCCGATGGTGCCATCGGCGCCGGTCTTCGTCGTCTCGTTCCACGTCTCACCCGGCCGCGCCTTGCGCGCCGGCGCGGCGTCGGAGATGATGAGCGGACCGGAGTCATCGACGGCGAGTGGCGCCATCGGGTAGCCGAGTCCTTCCATGAGGTCGACGACCCCGTTCTTCCCGAACCTGGGGTCGGGAATACCGGTCTTGGCGTCGAGCGAGGCCAGGTGATAGCCGGGCGTGATGACGATGACGCGCTCCTCGCGCCCGTCGGTCCAGTAGGCGAGCCCGCGCCCGGCGAACTGGCGCGGCGCCTTCTGCCAGCGGATCCCTTCATCGAGACGCCACATCCACAACGTCTCCCCCGTCTCGGGGTCGATCGCGGTGGTCACGCGCCGCGTCGTGGCCACGGTGAAGAGCCGCCCGTTGGCGTACAGCGGCGTGGTGCGGTAGTACTCGTCGGCCCCAAACGCGCCGGAGTTCCAGGTCCACGCCACCTTGAGGGAGTCGAAGTTGCCGGCGTTGATCTGGTCGAGCGCCGAGTAGCGCGTCCCCCAGGCGTCGGCCGCCCAGTAGCGCCACTCGCCCGGCACGTTGCCGCGCACCAGCGCCTTCGCCTGCGAGGCGTTGGACTCGCCGACGCGGGAGAGCAACACCGCGAGCAGCGCCCCGCCGACGACGATCGCCGTCCAGGACGAGCGCCGCGTGGTCCATCGTGGGTTCATGGTCGTTTCGATCCTCGTGCGATGTGGGTCAGGGACCTGCCGGGAACCGCGTCATTCGTCAGCTGCAATCGGTGCTCATCTCGCGCTCAGCTCGTGCTCAGGTCGCGCTCATCTCCCGCTCGTCTCGATGCGAATCCGCTTCGCCGCGACCTGGTCGCTGGGGAGTTCGTCGTCGCCCGACGGGAGGCCGTTGAGGCTGAGGATGTACGCCGTCACGTCGGCGTACTCCTCGGGCGTCAGGCTCCCCGGGTTGTTCTTGGGCATCTTCTCCGACATGAAGGCGAGGAGGTCGGCGAGGAGCTTTCCCCCCCAGGCGTTCTTGAAGACGATGCCGGTATGCGAGGCGGGCGTGTGGCACTCTCGGCAGGTGCCGACATAGAGGTCCTTGCCGCGCGCTGCCTGCGCATCCGTATACACCCCCTTGAGCGTCGAGCGTATCTCCCCCTGTGCATACGCCGCGCGCGGGAGCGATGCCGCGAACGCGCAGGCCAGGATCGCCATCGTCCACCCCGCTGGCTGCGATGGGGACTTCACCAGTCGCGCCACGAGGGCGGCAACTCCCCACAGGACGGCGGCGATGAGCAGGAGGAGCATCAGCCCACGGACGAGGGTGGCGGCCAGCGCCAGGTCGACGACCGGCCATGTGACATGATACGCGCGCAGCACGCCGAAACGCTCGGTCATCCAATGCCACGCCTCGTGCGCGACGATGGCCGACGCCACGACGATCGCCGCGCGTTCCGACGGGAGGCTCCGCACGATCCAGGCAATGACCGGGATGGAAACCGCCACGACCAGCAGTTGTCCGAGTTCCACGCCGACGTTGAAGGCCAGGAGCGACGCCAGCAAGTGGCGGCCGGCGAACTGGAGCGACTCGCCCAGCGCGAAGGAGAAGCCGAAGCCATGCACGAGCCCGAAGCCGAAGGCCACGAGCCACCGCTTCTCCAGTCGCGCCCCCAGCATGTTCTCGATCGCCATGAGCACGATGGAGAGCGCGATGAGGAACTCGATGAGCGGCGGGAACCAGTTGGCCCTCGGCGCCATGCCTAACGCCGACGCGATCAGCGTGAGCGAGTGTGCGGCGGTGAACGCGGTGACGACGGCGACCAGCGGCCGCAGCCGGCGGAACGGGATGACGAGGCAGAGGAGGAAGAGGAGGTGGTCGAGCCCGCCCAGGATGTGCGCGAAGCCCAGCCGGACGAACTGCGCCGCCGCCTGCAGCGCGGTGGGGTCGAGGCGCACCAGCCCCGGGTTCCCCACGTACTCGTAGCCACGCACGCGGCCGTCGGCGGCAACCCAGCGCAGCACGGTGGTGGTGGAGACGCCGAGGTGCGCGAGGAGCGGCCGCACCGAGAAGCGCGACGTCGGTGACTCGATCGCGTAGTCGAGCACGAGGTCGACCATCGCCTGCCGCCACGGAAGGTCGACGTTGTTGCCGAGCGGCGCCGCATTGGCGTTGGCCACGGCGCGGTCGAACGACTCGAACGAGCGATCGCTGGGGAGCGAGAGGTGTGTCGCGGCGATGCGTGGCGCGGCCAGGCGACGATCGCCCTCGTACAACTCGAGATAGCCGGCAATCCATAGCGTCGCAGCGTCGGCGAGCTGCGGGGTGAGGCGGGCGATGTCGACGTACTCGCCGCGCAGGAGCGGGAGTTCGAGGTCGCGCAGCGATTCCAGCGGGACGCGCACGGCCAGCCGCAACCGCTGCGCCTCGGCCCTGGCCAGGAGCTGCACCGTGACGCGCGCCGGCACCTCGTGTCCCCGCAACGGACGCGCGGGCGCCATCGTCGCGACGCTGGCGAGCAGCGTGGCGGCGAGCGTGCGAACCAGCGTGCGAACGAACGAGCGAGGGCTCGGTGAGGGGCGTGTGAGGTGCATGCGCGCAGCGAGTCGGAACGCGGCGCCGCCGGCGGCTGGGGTGACGCGCGCGTCTGGACGAGCGGGCGACCGTGAGGGTACGTTGGTCGCCGCTCGCCGCGCCGACGAACATACACGCCCCCCTCGCGCGGGACAGGGGCGACGCCATGCAACTCGACAGGAGCCGGGCCGGATATGATCCGTTCGCGGAAGCTGCTAGGGGCCACGGTGCTGGGCGCATCCATCGTCGCGCTCGGCGCGGGGCAGCGGGCGCTGCAAGGGGCGGCGCAGGGAGCGTCGGCGCAGGCCCCCTCGTTCGAGGTCGATCCCTATTGGCCGCAGCCGCTGCCTAACCATTGGGTGCTCGGCTCTGTGATTGGCGTGGGCGTCGACGCCCGCGACCATGTCTTCATCGTGCATCGGCAGCAGACGCTCAACGAGCGCACGGAGATCCTGAAGGGTGATGCGGCCAGGAGTGGCGAGTGCTGCGTCGCTGCCCCGCCCGTCCTCGAGTTCTCGCCCGACGGCAAGCTGGTCAACGCGTGGGGGGGGCCCGGTGACGGCTACGTGTGGCCCGAGTCCAACCACGGCATCGCCATTGACCACAAGGACAACGTCTGGATTGGCGGCAACGGGAACGGCGACTCGCACATCCTCAAGTTCACGCACGAGGGGAAGCTGCTGCAGCAGATCGGCATCCCGGGGAAGGGGGCCAGTTCCAGCGCCACGGACCACTTCGGACGCGTGGCGAAGATCTCCTTCGACGCCGCCGCCAACGAGGCCTACATCTCCGACGGCTACAGCAACAAGCGTGTCGCGGTGCTCGACATGAACAGCGGGGCGGTGAAGCGCTTCTGGGGGGCGTACGGCAACAAGCCCGACGACGCCAACCTTGGCCCCTACAACCCCGATGCGCCACTGGCCCAGCAGTTCCGGAACCCGGTGCACTGCGCCGAGCCGAGTAACGACGGGTTGGTCTATGTGTGCGACCGGCCTAACGATCGCATCCAGGTCTTCCAGAAGGACGGCAAGTTCGTCAAGGAAGTGCGCATCGCGCCGAAGACGCTGGGTGATGGTTCCGTGTGGGACATTGCCTTCTCCAAGGACCGGGAGCAGAAGTACATCTACCTCGCCGACGGCAAGAACGAGAAGGTGTACATCATCGAACGGAAGACGCTCGAGATCCTCACCAGCTTTGGCGACGGCGGGCGCCAGCCCGGGCAGTTCTTCGCGGTGCACTCCATCGCGACGGACTCGAAGGGGAACATCTACACCACCGAGACTTACGAGGGAAAGCGCCTGCAGAAGTTCGCCTACAAGGGACTGGCGCCGGTGACCGGAAAGAATCGCGGGGTGCCGTGGCCGGTTCGGCGGTGAGGCTTGGGCGGAGGATGATTGGACATTGGGCGGGCGCTGGGTATCGCGCCCGTCTTCTCGTGCCGGGAAGGTGGGCGTGGGGGCCACCAAGCCCATAAGGCTTCCCCATTCGATTCGGGGTGGACCGCCTCGGGTGCACTGCGCGCAACGTGAAACGCCCGCGCCCCTCACCCGTAGTGGAAGCGCACCCATCGAAAGCCATCGCTCGAACGGTCGCCGGCGCGCACGCACGGAGCCGTAGACCATTCGCGAGAGGGCTGGTACTATCCTCGGCCGCGCCCGTGCACGGGCGTCCGTGGAACCGTGACGAGACTCGAGGCTCGCATGCAGCAGGTTCAATTACCAGCGCCGCCAACTCTCCCCCCGCCGCCGCCACTCCCCGCGGCCCCGAACGTCGCCGGGCAGACGGTGGTCGGAGGCACCCCCGTGCCGACCACCGCGTCGGCCAGCGAGGTGTACGAGGCCATGAAGGCGCAGCGAAACGAGTTGCAGCGGCAACTCGGCCAGCTCGAGGAGAAGCGGCGCGCCATTGCGTCGCGACTGCGCGAAGGCGAGGTCTCCGGCGCCGACAAGACCGGGCTCGAGGCACGCCTCACCGACCTCGATGCGCAGATCACCGAGATGTACAAGACGCTCGGCGTCGCCAACGACCAGGTGGCGCGCGCGGCGGCGCAGCCCGGCGCCGTCGTGCCCGATTTTCCGCAGCGCGTCGGCCCGCCCGAGGAAGTCATCGTCATGGGATTCGTCCTCGCGATGACCATGATCCTCCCCATCTCCATCGCCATCGCGCGGCGCATCTGGCGGCGCGGCAGCGCGCCGGCAACCGCTCCCATCTCGCGCGAAATGGACGAGCGTATGTCCCGGCTGGAGCAGGCCATGGACGCTGTGGCGGTCGAGGTGGAGCGGGTAGGCGAGGGGCAGCGCTACATGACGCGCGTGCTGGGGTCGGGGGCGGCAGAACCGCTGGCGGTGCGCGCACGCGAGGGGATCGAGGTCCCGCGTTAGGGGGTGTAGCTTCGGAGCGTGCCCTTCACCTTCTCGCATCCCGCCGCCGCCCTCCCCATCTGGCCACTCGTGCGACGCGGGGTGATCCCGCTGGCACCGTTCGCCATCGGCGCCATGGCGCCGGACTTCGAGTACCTGTTCCGCCTGGAGCCCGTGTCGCTGATCAGTCACAGCGCACGCGGGCTCGTCGTGTTCTGCTTCCCGGTCGCGCTCGTGACCTGGCTGCTGTGGGAACTGTTCCTCCGTCCCGCCGGACGTGACCTGGCCGCACTCCCGGCGATCGCTGTCCCCCAGCGTCGCGCGCTCGATTGGGCGATGGGGGGCGTCGCCCTCCTCGTGGGGAGCGCCTCGCACCTGGTCTGGGACGCGTTCACTCATCGCTACACGTGGGTTGCCGATCGCTGGCCGCTCTTGCGGGAGGTAGCGTTTTCGATCGGCGGGGAGCAGGTGGCGTGGTTCACCGTCTTCCAGCACGTGAGCACGGTGCTGGGCGGCGTGCTCGTGCTGGCGTGGCTGGCGCGCGAGATTCGCGCCGGCGGGGCCACGCTCGCCGCCCTGGTGGCGCCGTCGCGCCTGCGGACCTGGGCCGCGTTAGGCGCCGCGGCGGTCGCGGTGGGCGCGTGGAACGCCCCGCGCCGCGGCCACATCGTGCACCCGCGCCGAGCCCCGGTGGTGGCCGGGCGGTTCGTGGTGGGCGCGATGGATGGCATGGCCGTAGCTTTCGTGGTGCTGGCCGCGCGCCGGCGCTGGTGGGGCGAGACCGGTCACCGAAGCTGAGGAGCACACCATGCATCATCGACAGCTGCAACCCGTCGTTCCCAACGCCCTGGTGGCGATCATCGCGCTGGGAACGCTCATGGCGCTGGCCGCACTGGCGCCGTCGCCCACCGCTGCGCAGGGGGCGGGCCGGGGGCAAGGCAGTGCCGCCCTCCGCTGGTTCAAGGGAAATACCCACACCCACACGCTCAACTCCGACGGCGATTCATCTCCCGACGACGTGGCCCGCTGGTATCGCGAGCATGGCTATCAGTTCCTCGTCCTCAGCGACCATAACTTCCTCACCGATCCCAAGGCGCTCAACGCGTTGTTAGGCGCCGACGAGCAATACCTCCTCATTCCGGGCGAGGAAGTCACCGATGCCGTGGGCGGGAAACCGCTGCACATCAACGGGCTGGCGGTCGATCGCCTGGTGCCTCCGCAGGGCGGGGCGACGATCGTCGAGGCGCTGCAGCGCGATGTGGACGCGATCCGCGCCGCCAACGGCCTCCCGCACCTGAATCACCCCAACTTCGGTTGGTCGGTGACGGCAGCGGATATCCAGCGCATCAGGAACGATCGGTTGTTCGAGGTCTTCAACGGCCATCCGATGGTCAACAACCTTGGCGGCGGCGGGAGCCCCGGGCTCGAGGAGATCTGGGATGTGATCCTTTCGTCGGGTAAGCTGCTCTTTGGCGTGGCCACCGACGACGCGCACCACTTCAAGCGTCCCGGCGACCCGGCCGCGGCTGGGCCGGGGCGCGGATGGGTCGTCGTGCGAGCCGCGCACCTGTCGTCGGAAGACGTGATCGCGGCGCTCGATCGCGGCGACTTCTATGCGTCGACCGGTGTCGAACTCATCGACGTGCAGCGCTCCACCCAACGCGTGGAGATTCGGATCAAGCCCGATGCGTGGAGTCGCTATACCACGCGCTTCATCGGCAGGGACGGGCGCGTGCTCGCCGAGTCGGCGGCGAACCCTGCCGTGTACGACATCAAGGGCGACGAGGGATACGTCCGCGCGGTGGTCCTGGAGTCGAACGGGAAGAAGGCGTGGGTCCAGCCCGTCATGCTCGGTGCGGCTCGGTAGCGATACTGTCCGTCACAGGGGACGAACGGTTCGTCAACGGGATGGGGAACTACGCAGGGGAGACAGGGCATACTAGAAGGGCAAGGCACCCCCTCGGCCCTGTCACCCTTCAGTTTCGACGCCCCATGAGCGACTCCATGGAACCCGCCGTCGTCGACGCCCCCGACGAGCCGTCCTCCCCTCCCGCGCCCCGCTACCTCGACCACGTGGCCACGCAGCGCAACCACCAGCCCATGGTGGTGCGCATGGCCGACGTGCAGTGGATGGAATCGTCGGGGAATTACGTGATCTTCCACGCCGGCGCCGAGCGCGTCGAGGTACGCGGAACGCTCGCCTCGTTCGAGGCGCAGCTCGACCCGCGGCGCTTCGTGCGCATCCACCGCCGCCTCATCGTCGCCATGGACGCCATCCGCGAGCTGCAACCCTGGTTCGGGGGCGACCAGCTCATGTACTTGCGCGACGGGACCAAGCTGCGCGTGAGTCGCACGCATCGCGCGCACCTGGACCGGGCAATGAAGCAGCGATAGGCGCGACGGTAGCGGCGTCGCGGGGGGTGTGCCGCGGCGCTGCTACTCCCTGGCCGACGCCGCCAGCCGCAATACGAGCGCGACCTGGCCGGCGTGATAGGCGTCGTGCATGACCAGGCCCGCCACCTGCTGGCCAAGCACGACGCCGCGGGGGCCGTGGCGTTCGCCCAGGCGACGGAGCGGGATCCGCCGCAGCGTGGCGAGGAGGTCGTCGTGACAGGCGTCGAGGAGTGCGAGGTCGTGCGCCCACGCCTTGGCGCGCGCCGCCGGCTCGGCGAGCGTTGGCGACGGCGCCCACCACGCGCTGGTGCGCTTGACGGGGAAATGGCGCCGCGTGGTCGGCTCCAGGCGTTGCGCGACAATGAACTTCCCGAGGGCCATGTGCAGCGCCTGTTCCCAGACGTTAGGGCGCCCGGCGCCCGGGCGCCACAGCGCGGTGTCGGCATCCACGCGCCGCAGCGCGACCTTCACCGACGGGCCATGCCACGCCGGGCCGTGAAAGGCCTCGTCGAGCAGGCGCACGAGCGCGGCGCGCGAGGGGATGGACGTGATGGACCGGGGAGCCTTGGATGTGGGCATGGTGCGTGTGGAATGCGGAGGGCGCGCGCTTCACGAACCGAGCTGGCTCGTCAGGCAATGGCGCGCAATGCCGCGCAGCGGCGCGCAATGGCGCGATCGACGTCACGATGTCGTGTGCGCATCGAAATGGCCAGTCGGCGCCGTGCGTCCCTTCCTTCGCGGTGCGCGTGGACGTAGCGTCCCGCGCGTCGTGGTACCATCAACGACCGCCCCCACACCGCACATGTCCTCGACTCCCGCAGTCCCGCCCTTCACCGATCACGCGCACGACACGGCAGCGCGCCCCGCCGATCCGGGCGCTCCTGCGGGCGATGGTGGCGCTCCTGCGGGAGAAGCAGCCACGCGCTCGAACGGAACGACACGACGCGACTTCGTGGCTCGCGGGGCGGCGACGGTGCTCGGTGTGGCCGCGCTTCCGGCGCTCCCGGCGTTCGCCGGCGCGTCGCGGGCACCCGCGGTGTGGACGCGACGCGACGATCACGACCTGGTGATTCGCGGCGGCATCGTGCACGACGGTTCGGGGGGCGTCGGTCGCGAAGCCGATGTTGCCGTGCGCGGCGACCGCATCGTGTCGGTCGAGCCGCGTGTGCGCGACAAGGGGCGTCGCGAGATCGACGCGCGCGGCCTCGTGGTGGCCCCGGGCTTCATCGACATCCATTCCCACGGCGAGGGGAACCTGTGGGACGACCCACGCGCGGAGTCGGTGGTGCGGCAAGGCGTCACCACGATCGTCGGCGGGCAGGACGGGAGTTCGCGCGCCTGGGGCGAGGGGGCGGGGGGCGCGCCGGGCGCCGACAGCGGATCGTTTGTCTCCTGGTTCGCCGCGGTCGATGCATTGCAGCCGTCGGTGAACGTGGCGACGATGATCGGGCTGGGGACGGTGCGCGGAAAGGTGGTGGGAGACGATGACCGCGCGGCCACGCCCGACGAGGTGGCGCGCATGACGGCCTGCGTGGCGCGCGCCCTTGCCGACGGTGCCTGCGGCGCGTCGAGTGGGCTCGAGTACACGCCGGGGGCGTTCGCGCGCCTGGACGAACTCATCGCCGTCTCGCGTCCGCTGGCGGCGCGCCGGCTCCCCTACGCCACGCACATGCGCAACGAGGACGATCGCCTGCTCGACGCCATCGATGAGTCGATCGCGGTGGCGCGGGGGGCGGGGTGCCCGCTACAGATCGCGCACCTCAAGACGCAGGGCCCGCGCAACTGGTCCAAGCTCGACACCGTCTTCGCTCGCCTGGAGCGGGAGAAGGCGGCGGGGCTCGACGTCGCCTTTGACCGCTATCCCTACATCGCCTACCAGACGGGACTGACGAACCTCTTTCCGGTGTGGAGCCGCGACGGCGGCGCGCAGGGCTTTCTCCGCCGGCTCGACGACCCCGCCACGGCGGCACGCATCAAGTCCGAGACGTTAGGCAAGGTGGACCTCATCGGCGGGTGGGACAACGTCCTCGTCGCCTCGGTGCGCGCCGCCGAGGACCGCGCGGCGGAGGGGAAGCGGCTCGGCGCGTACGCGCGCTCGTTAGGCCGGGAGCCGTACGACGTGACCGTCGCGCTCCTTCGCCGCAACGCGCTCAGCGTGGGGATGGTCGGCTTCGCGATGAGCGAGGAGAACCTGGATCGCATCCTCGCGCATCCCATGGGGATGGTGTGCAGCGACGGCGGGGCGTACGCCGTCGACGGCCCCACGCGCCGCGGCTCGCCGCACCCGCGCGGGCTGGGTTCGTTCCCGCGTGTCCTCGGGCGCTACGTGCGCGAACGCAAGGCGCTCACGCTCGAGCAGGCCATCCGCAAGATGTCCGCGCTTCCGGCCTCGCGCCTTGGCCTCACCGATCGCGGCATGATCAGGAACGGCCTGGCGGCCGACCTCGTCGTCTTCGACCCTGCGACCGTCGCCGACCGCGCGACGTATGAGCAGCCCTTTCAATATCCCGTCGGCATTGCCGCGGTGGTCGTCAATGGAGGCGTGGCACTCGAGCGGGAGGAGCGGGGGGCGGGACGCGGGAAGGGACTTCGCTCGCGCGCGGGTTGAGACCGGAGCAGGAGGCTGGCACCTGGGGTGCGGCTGGGAGGGACAGCAGCGTCGACACGGCGAAACGCGGGGAGGAAGTGCCAGCGCTGGGGTCCACCCCGAATCGGGCGCGGGACTCGATGTCCGGCTGGGCGCTGTGCGACGCAACGGCAACGCCCCTCGCCAATCCCTAAAAGCAGAATGCTTCTCAGCCCGAAGCAGCGTCGACCCCGCCCCGCGCACGTCCCCCTCCGCGCGCCTCCGTGCCAAGAAGCTCTGGCCGACACCCACCCCCGCTTCGCAGCCAACCTCTGCCCACCCAAAGCAGCCCCTAACCCCGGCAAGCAGCAAACCCGCTACGTCCGTTCGACAATGCGATCGATCAGGTACGACGACTGCGCCAACGCCTCGTCGGTGAAGTCCCCGAAAAAGCCGCGCACCTCGTCGAACATCGCCGAGAACGCCGACTGGTCGCCGCGCGCAATGACATCGACCAGTTCGCGGGCAGTCGCGGCAAAGTCGCTCGTGACCTCGACGCTGCGTGGATTCAACATCTCGATGGGGCCGTAGAGCTCCGGCGATTGCGCGAAGTGTCGCGCTGTGACATACAACTCCAGCAGGTACGCCGGTGACGTGAAGCGGAGCGATTCCTCGAGCGGAATCCCGACGCGCGCCAGGGTGAGGCCGAGGACCTGCGTCTGGAAGTGGTTCAACACCTGCACTACCGACATCGCCCGGTCGTGCTGCGTGGGCGTCGTCTCGGTGATCACGAGCCCGCGCGCCGTGAAGGTGTGCGCCACCCAGTCGGCCCACGCATCGCCGCGCGCGCGGCAAAGCACCACGCGTTGCCCCTGCAGCGTGTGCACGCTGGGGCCGAACATCGGGTGTGTCCCGACCACGCTCGCGCGCGTCGACGCGAGCATCGCCGCAACCGGCGCCTCCTTCAGCGACGTCACGTCCATGAGCAGCGACTCGTCGCGGACGTGCGGCCCCACCTCGGCGATGACCTGCGCCGTGACGTCGATCGGGACCGAGATGACGGTGACGTCGGCGGCGGCCGCCGCCTGCGCGGCGGTAAGCGCGGTGTCGGTGTCGACCACGAGGATGCGATGCCCCAGGTCGGCAAAGAGGCGGGCGAGGAGGGCGCCGATGCGCCCCTTCCCCCCGACGATCGCCACCGTGCGAGGTTGCTCGTTAGGTGGGATCTCGGCGCGCAACGCCGCCTGGTGGTCGCGCGAGGCGCGCAGGAGGAGGCGAAAGATCGACTCGATCTCGCCCCGCGGGAGTCCCAGCTCGTCGGCCAGGCGCGCGCGATCGGCGAGGACCTCGTGCTCGCGCTGAGGATCGCGGATCCTGATCCCGCTCTCGCGCTTGGACGCCGCGACTTCCGCGACGAGCGACTGGCGGCGCGCGACGATCTGGAGCAGGTCACGATCGAGCGAGTCGATCATGGCCCGCAGGAGCGGGAGGGGGCGCGGCGTGGGTGGTGTCGTCATGGGCGAGGCGTGGAATCCTGGCGGAATCTACTGCGCGCCGTGGGGTATGGACGACAGGCCACGCTAGCTTCCGGGCATGTGCAGCGACGCGAGTTTCCGCCAGTCGTCCGTCCTCACCCGCCACCGCCGGTCATCGTCCCGGCCAGGCGTGCGCGCGCATGGGCGACGCTCCGCGGCACTGCCGGCGGCGCACGTCGCGCTCCTGGCACTCCTCGTCGCCACGGTGGCCTGCGGTGCGCACGCACCCCCGCCGCCGCCGCCACCGCCCCTCCTCGCACCCACCGACAGCGCGGTCAACTTTCCGCCGATGCTCGCCGTCAGCGGCAACGCACCCACCGGCGAGGTGACGTACGGGGCGACGCTCGCGCTCTCCGCCAGCTGCACCGATCGCGAGGACGGCGCGCTGGCCACGGTGCGCTGGACCACCGACGATGGGCAGCTGCTCGGCGAGGGAAGCGCGCTGCGGCTCATGCCCGAGCCGGGGAGTTACCTCGTGCTGGCCACGTGCAGCGACCGCTCGGGACGATCGGCGACAATGGCGGCCACCTCGCGGTTCGTGGTGGTGGATCGTTGGAGCTCGGCCGACTCGATCCCGCTCACCGTCACGCTTCCGTATGCGACCAATCGCGGTGGCGGCACGCCCCCGCACACGAGCGCCACGATGTATGACGGCACGTTGCGCGACTCGCTGGTGCGCGGCGTCCTCACGGTCAACGTCCCGGCGCGCGACGGGCGCAAGGCGGGAACGTCGCTCCGCTCCCCGTTCGTGCGCAGCATCCGCGGCAACGTTGCTGCTGACGACGTATTGCGCCTGTCGGTACGCGCCGCCGACGTGGTCGACTCACTGGCGATGGCCGCCCGACTCGGCGCGGCGATGGCCGAGTCCGCGGCGGGCGACCTCCTCCTGTTCATTCACGGCTTCAACACGTCATTCGCGAGCGCCGCCGAGCGGGCGGCCCGGCTGGCGGTGGAACTGCAGTATCCGGGGGGCGTGGTGCTGTTCACGTGGCCCTCGGATGGCCTGCTGGCCAGCTACCGCGGCGACCAGTCGGAGGCGCGCGTGTCAGGGCGGGCGCTGGCCGCCTTCCTCCGTGAGCTGCAACTGGCGGCGCCGTCGCGACGCCTCTCGGTCATCGCCCATTCCATGGGGAGCGAGGTCTTTGCCGCGGCGCTGCGCGAGCTCGACGCCCCGCACGCCCCGCTGCGTCTGGGGCACGTGGTGCTGGTCTCCCCCGACCTGGCCGCCGACGACTTCCTGGCGCACCTCCTCCCGTCGCTGCGCTCTCGTGCCGCCGACGTCACGGTCTACGCCGCAAGCGCCGACTTCGCGCTCTGGTCGTCGTGGGGGAGCAATGGCGCGCGGCGCCTGGGGTTGGGAGGGCGCTTCGCCACCATCGCGCGCGGTGTCGAGACCATCGAGGTCCCCTACGACGCCACCGACGCGCTGGGCCACAACCCGTTCCGCACCGAGCCGTTCCGCAACGACCTGCACGCGCTCCTCGTGAATGGACTCCCCGCCGCCAGGCGCGGACTCGTCACGCTCCCGCGCGCCGACGGCAAGGTCATGTGGCGGCTGCCGTAACGCGGCGCGACTCGTCAGGCGCGCCTCCTCAGGCGCCACTCGTCAGGAGCGGCTCGTCAGGCACGCCATGCGCCAACCAGGTGCAGCTCGCACAGCTCCGAAGGGCGCGCGGGATCATCGCTGTCGATGACGACGAAGGCGCGCGACGCATCGGATGGATGCGGCGCTATCCCCTCGACCTTCTCCACCACTGGCTCGCCAGTGCGGTGCGTGATGGGGGCAAATCGTGGCGCGCCGCCGCCGCGCGGCGTCACGCCGAGCACCGAGCCGGTCACCGCGCCGTCACGCGTGGCGTCGGGAGACGATTCGGCGGCTGCCACAAACATCACATGGTTGTCGCGCGCGCAGGCGTCGGTGAAGCCTAACGCCACGCCGCCCAGCACCCCCAGGTGGTACTGTGTCGTGTCGCGCAGCGCGGGAAGCGCGCCCGCCCCCGGCTGCTGCAACCAGTCGACGAGCGCCGCCGCATCCACGTCGCAGGTGCTGTTGCGCGCCACGTCGCCATCGCGCGGCGCCCCGTTGCCGCGCCCAAAGAGGCGGAGCAGGCCGCCGTGCAGCATCACCCCCTCGATGTTCATGTCACTCCCGGCAAAGGCGGTGTCGCGTCGCAACGCGGCGTAGAGCGGCGCGGCGTCGATCACCGTGACTCGCGGCGACGACGAGAGCGCGTCGTCGATGCGAATCACCCGTTCGCGCTCCGACCTGGACCCCGACCCGAAAGCGAGCACCGTGCCGCCGTTGGCACCGGGGATCGTCACGCACGCCTCGAGGTCGAGCTTGTCCCCCTTGTTGCCGCGCAGGTCGTCGAACTGGCGACGCCCGGCCGGTCCCGCGGGGAGCGCGATGCCATGCGCACGCGCCGGCGCGCCGTCGCCTGAGGCACCCCACTCGTCAGGCGGGAGAAGGGCGATGAAGTTCGTGTCGTCCTGCACCACGGCGAGACGGTCGCCAACCCAGGTGAGGCCGGAACCGGCGCGCACATGGCGCGGCCGGTCGAGCGAGCTGTCGCCGTCCCCCACGTACAGGAGCGGTCGCCTCGCGGTGATGATTGCCTGCCACGAAGGCTCGGCGATGGCGGTGTAGGAGCGCTGCATGGGGGGAAAGTGCGGGCGGGGGACGGGAGACGGGAGAAGCGAGACGGGGGACGGGAGACGGGGGACGGGGTTGGACGGCGCGCGGGGGAGTGGGGGCGTGCGGGGGGCGGTTCTATTGTGGGCGTAGTATCCTTACGGCGCGTTCTTTTCACTCCCGTCCCCCGTCCCCCGTCCCAAATCATGCCTGGTCGGCGCGTGCTTCTCGCTGGAGCGACGGGGTTGGTGGGGCGCGAGCTGCTCGCGCTCCTCGAGGCCGATCAGGGCGTGGCCGAGGTCGTCGTGCTCGTCAGGCGCGCCCTCGCCACGGAGGTCGACGACCGCCGAGTGCGCGTGGTGGTAACAGACTTCGAGGCGCTGGACGACGCGGCGCGCCGGAACCCTTCGCTGTTCGCCGTCGACCAGCTCTTCTGCGCCCTCGGCACCACCATCAAGCAGGCGGGGTCGCAGCCGGCGTTCCGTCGCGTGGACCATGACTATCCGTTGCAGCTGGCGCGACTGGCGCGCGCGGCGGGGGCTCGGCATTTCCTCCTCGTGAGCGCGCTCGGCGCCGACGCCGGCTCGCGCGTCTTCTACAATCGCGTGAAGGGAGAACTGGAACGAGCGGTTCGCGCGCTCGACTTCCGGTCGCTCACCATCGCGCGCCCATCGCTCCTCGAGGGCGATCGCCAGGAGGTGCGCCCCGGCGAGCGACTCGCGGCCCTGTTCGGCTGGCTCGCCCCGGCTCGCTGGAAGCCCGTCCACGTGCGACAGGTGGCGCGCGCGCTGGTGGCGGCCGCCGCGGCCGACGCGCCCGGTGAACAAATCATGGAGAACACCCGGCTGCGCGAGTTCGCGCGCTGAAGCTCCGCCAACGATTCGCGCCCGCCCATCGACGATGTCGAGGGCGGGCGCGAGTGGCGAATACAGATGCAACTTCAGGCCGGGACCAACGCCTGCCGCTGCAAGTAGGCGATCGCGTCGGCGGCGTTGTACGAGTCGCGCCCCTGCAGGAACTTCATGATGTTCACCACGTCGTCGCCGCTCGTGACCAACGGCGGCTCCACGTACCCGTCGCGCTGCTGCCCCATGCCGATGTCGGCCATGAGCGCGTTGCACAGGCACTGGCGCCCCTCGGTGTCGGCAATGTCGCCACCCTTGGCGACGTACGTGTCCACCGGCTCGGCTGCGCATCGGTAGGTGATGCGACCGTCAGTCCCGTGATGCGCCGTGCGCAGGTAGCCCAGGTCGCACACGCGCGTGCGCGGAGAGCTGAGGATCGGGAGCCCGCTCACCATTGCCAGCTTGAACGGGAAGCCCGTGGGCGAGGCGCGGATGTCGGTGCGTACCGTGAGCCGGTCGTCGGCCGCGGCCGAGAGGACCGCCGCCTTGATCTCCGGCGTGAAGCCCCCTTCCTCGCTATAGGCGAAGAGCGTCCCCACCTGGATGCCGGCCGCACCGTGCGCGAGCGCGGTCTCGAGCCCCTCGGGAGAACCGGAGCCGCCGGCCAGCCAGAAGGGGAGTCCGAGTTCGCGCATGGCCGCCATGTCGACCACGTCGCGTTCGCCGTAGATCGGTTCCCCGGTGTCGGAGAGCTTGAGCGCTCCGCGAGGCGGAGCATTGTGCCCTCCCGCCGTGGGCCCTTCCACCACAAAGCCGTCGACGCGCCCGTTTGCCTTGCGCTGGAGGTTCTGCGCCAGCGACGCCGCGGAGACAATGGGGAAGAAGAGCGGGCGATCGAGTGCCTCGCTGGCCACCGGGTTGTGCAGCTTGGGGTCGAAGACGAGCGTCGCCGTCTGCCCCGAGGGCATCCCCTCCACGTCGAACTTGATGGTCGCCGTCTCGTGCTGCGCCATCGCGTCCAGCGCCCCCGGGATGTCCCGCGGAATCCCCGCCCCCATCAGGACCACGTTCACCCCGGCCAGCATCGCACCGTAGAGCGTGGGGAGGTTGGGCATCTGCACCTTGGTGAGGAGGTTGATCCCCACCATGCCGTCGTGTCCTTCCTTCGCCAGCGACACCTCCACGAACGAGGCGAGCATGGTGATCTGCTGGCGCAGCGGATTCATCGTCTGGCGATACATCGGGAGGAGCTTGTACTGCTCCCCGGCCGCACGCCCCTCGGGCTTGAAGAAGCGCTTGAGCACGTGCTGCGTGACGTCGGGGATCGGGAACTTCGCCATCGCGCGACGCACGCTCCCGCACGGATCGCCATCCTGCAGGCGCCGCACCAGGACGCTGTCGATCGAGGTCCCCGACACGACACCGAGTTGCCCCGCCGACGCGACGGCGCGCGCGAGGCGCCAGTTGGAGACGGCGATTCCCATCCCCCCCTGGATGATCTGCGGAAGTCGAATGCGATCAGTCATTGCAGCAGGCTAAAGTCGGAGTTGCGAACCCACAATCTGCTTTCCCTGATAGTTCCGTGGTGACCCCCCATCCGGGCGGGGCGACGCGCGAACCGGACGTGCTATCCGTGCACCGAGCGCCAGGGGGCCCGAGCGCCGCGCGTTGCGGCTGCTCCGCGCCCTTCGCCTTACCACCGCGCCAGTCCTTGTAGCCCATTCCACGGAGCATTGCAAGGCGTGGGTCGTTCCTAACGAGTCGGCGTGTACCCCGCGCGCCGCGACGACCACCCGCGCCGTTCACCGTTCCGACCACGCCCACCGGGTCCAGCTCGGCGACGCGATCACCTTCGTAGTCGACGACGCAGCGCGACTTCGGGCACTTTTTCTCGCCTCCCAGATGGCGGCGCTGCTGTGTCGCGAGCACTCGGAGCGGCTGGCGCAGAGCTTCCAAGGCGAGGGAGGCGGGGGAGGAGTGAACGGAAGGAGAGCAGGGGAGATCGGGGGAGAGCGGGAGCGCGAAGCAGGCCGTCCTGATTGGCAACCTCTCACCGACGGCGTCACCACGCGCCAGTTTGCGAGCTTCCCGACGGGAGATCACATGCTTGCCTTCGATCGGCAACGATTCTTCGGCGCCTTCAGTCCTTCGACCGGCGTAGCGCTGAACCCGGGACGTCAGGCGGGGCTCACCTTCCTGCTCGAGCAATTCGAGCGTGACGCCGCCTTCACGAACCACCGTGAACTCGCCTACGTCCTGGCCACCGTGCACTGGGAGACGGGACGCACCTTCGCTCCTGTGAAGGAAGTCCGCGCCGACGCGCAACGCAATCCGAAACTGTATACCCTTCAGGAACGCTACTGGCCGAGCGGTTACTATGGGCGCGGCTACGTCCAGCTCACCTGGGATTACAACTATCGAAACGCCTCCCAGAAGCTGAAGGGTGAGGCGTTCACGGTGGGGGGCGTCGCGGTGACGGTCACGCCCATGACTTTCCTGGAGCATCCCGAGTACCTGCTGGATCCGCAGATTTCCTACCGGATCGCGTCGCGCGGGATGCGTGAAGGGTGGTTCACGGGGGCCAGGCTGTCGCGCTTCATCAGCGCCGGCGCCGCGGACTATGTGAATGCCCGCAAGATCATCAATGGCCTCGACCAGGCGGAGACGATCGCCTCCTTGGCGCGGAAGTACGAGGCGTTGCTGGCCGCCGCCGCGAGCGTCCCGCCAGGCGGAGTGGTCGTTCCGTCGGTTTCGGTAGGCGGCGCCGCGAGCCTCGGCGCCGCGCGATCCGCCCCGCTCAAAGCCGCGAAGCGCGCTTCCAAAGCGAAGCGCGCTTCCAAGGCGAAGCGCGCCCCCACCCCCCGCAAACGCCCCCGCCCCACCCGCACCACTCCCAAGAAGTAGCCCCCCCCGCCAGCAAAACGAAGAAGGCGCGCCTCCACCCTGAGCACGCGCCCTCTCGTCCCTAGCTTTCGCTGGGGCAGGCTTCTCGTCCCCAGCCTTCGCTGGGGCAGGCCTCTCGTCCTCTCGTCTTCTCGTCCTCTCGTCTTCTCGCTACTGTGCCACCGGCTTCACCACCGGATACTTGATCCCCAACTGCTCCAGATAGCTCTTGTACTTGGACGAGTCGTAGTAGTACGGCTTCATCAGCGGGCGGTACTTCGCCATGATCTCCTCGTTGAGCCAGATCGGCGGGCCGTCGTTAGGCCCGAGGAACGACTTGTACTTCATCGTCTTGGTCTGGACGTTGTTGAAGTAGTCCCAGGCGTCGGCGACGAGCTTCGGGGTGAGGAGGATGTCGAGGAGCGTTGCCGCCTGCACCTTGGCGCCGGCCACCGCCCCCTTGTGCGCGATCGGCGTCGCCATCGAGATCCCGTTGGCCCAGTTGTGCCCCGGGAGCCCCGGGATGTTCGACGGAAAGCGCAGCGTGACGGTCGGGACGTTCCACGAGATGTCGCCGATGTCATCCGAGCCGCCGCCTAACGACCGGCTCTGGTCCACGGGGCCCCCCAGCGAGTCGACCTGCGTCTCCAGCCCCACCTCCCGCACCTTGAGTTCGCGCTGGATCCCCTTGGCGAGGGCGATGTCGTTGGCATCCCACTTGGGGTCGCCGACGCGCTGGATGTTGGCCTGCGTGGCCTGGGCAATGGCCTTGTTGAAGTGGCCGCTCCACGCCGACCCGAGGATCATGACCGTGTCGAGCTTGGTGTCGGTCATCATCGCCGCGCCCTGCGCGATGCGCTTGGCCGCCTCGAAGTTGGCCTGCACGCGATCGTAGTCGCGCTCGCGGATGTAGAACCAGATCGACGCCGTCTGCGGCACCACGTTGGGCTGGTCGCCGCCGTCCTTGATCACGTAGTGCGAGCGCTGCGCGGGTTCGAGGTGCTCACGCTTGAACTCCCACCCCTGGCCCATGAGCATGACCGCGTCGAGCGCCGACTTGCCGCGCCACGGGGCGCCAGCGGAGTGCGCCGTCTGTCCCCTGAACTTGAAGAGCGCCGTCACGATCGCGTTGGACCCCGACTGCCCCCACGACACGCCGAGGTTGTTGCCCACGTGCGTGAAGAGCGTGACGTCGACGTCCTTGAAGACGCCGGCGCGCACCAGGTGCGCCTTGCCGGCCACCTGCTCTTCGGCGACCCCGGGCCAGATCTTGAGCGTGCCGGGAATCTTCTCGCGCTCCATGATCTCCTTCACCACGAGCGCTGCGGCGATGTTGACCGCCTGCCCCGAGTTGTGCCCTTCACCATGCCCCGGCGCCCCGGGAACCAGCGCCTCGAAGTAGCCGTACGCCGGCTTCTGGTTGGATTGGGGAATCCCGTCGATGTCCGAGCCTAACGCGATGACCGGCTTTCCCGACCCCCAGGTGCCCACGAACGCCGTCGGCATCCCCGCCACGCCGCGCTCCACCGTGAAGCCGTTCTGCTCGAGGAGGTTGGTGAGGTACTTCGACGTCTCGAACTCCTGCATCCCGAGTTCGCCGAAGGAGAAGATCTGGTCGATCATCTGCTGCACGAGCGTGGCCCGCTCGTCGACCTTGGCGATGGCCTCGGCCTTGAGCTTCTCGAGGCGCGCATCGGGCTTGGGCGGCTTCTGCGCCGACGCGAGCCTTGGCGCGAGCGTTGGCACGAGCGTTGGCACGAGCGTGAGCGCGGCGAGCGTCAGCGACTGCAGCGTACGGGTGAGTCTCATGGCGTGGTTGGGAAGAGACGAGAGTCGTGTCCCAGCACTGGCTGGGGCCATCCCCGGCGAAAGCCGGGAACGATACGGCGAGCGTGCTCGGGGGAGGTTGCGGGGCGCGGCGCGTGGTGGCAAGTCGGGATGAAGCGGATACGTGGGCGGGAGGTGGGGCGTTGGGGATGAGCGTTGGAGGGATCGCCATCGGGGCGGGCGATCGAGCACGGCGCGATTTCATCGACTCCTAATCTGAATCACCAGTGGTGGCTCTGGACGCCAGGGGGCGACGGATGGAGGATGCGTCGAGACGCAGCGAGGCGCGAGATTCCCGAACGCCGGAGGGCGGCGATGCGGAGGCGAGGCGCAGGAGCGCGAGTGTGTGTGCTGCTGGTGATGTTGGCGGTGCTGGCGACGCTCGGGAGCGAGACAAGTGCGGCGCAGCAAGTCCGCGATTCCTCGGGGGTGCGCCTCATCCGCTATGGTGCGCGTGACCGCGCGCCGGAGTGGCGCCTGGAATCGTCGCCGCTCCTTTCCATTGGCGGCGCGGAGTCGGAGGGAGCGGCGTCGTTCTCCAACATTGCCGGCGTCGTGCGGCTGGGCGACGGGCGCGTGGTCGTGGGCGATGCCAGCACGAACGAGCTGCGCGTCTTTGACCAGTCCGGCGACCTGGTGCGAAAGCTGGGACGCAAGGGACGGGGCCCCGGCGAGTTCGACGGACTGCTGAAGCTGGTGCGTGTGGCCGACACCGTGGGCGCCGTGGACCGCGCCGGCCGGCTGCAAATCTTTGCGCCTGACGGCTCGCTCTTGCGCTCGGTGGCGCGTCCGGCCTTTCGCGTGGGGGCGCTTGCCTTCCAGGGGAGCTACTTCGCCGACTGGACGCTCCTCGCCTTCGGCTACCCGGAGCCCCCCGACATGACGCGCTCACGCAGCATCGCGCCGATGACGGTGGGGCTCGTCTCTCCCGACGGCCGCGACCAGCGCATCATCGACACGCTCCCCGGGGTGGAAGTCGTACGCAGCGGGGGCGGCCCGCCGCTGCCGGTTCAGTTCGCGCCGCAGTCGTATCTCGTGGTCGCGGGCGAGCGCGCGTGCGGCGGCTATCCGCTGACGTGGGAGGTGAAGTGCTTCGACCGCACGGGACGCCTGGTCTCGCGCACGGTGCGCGACGTGCCGCGTGCACCACTCTCCGGCGAAGCGCGCGCCTTCCACGAGTCGGAGACAATGCGCGGCATGCGGTCGGCGCCCAAGGCGCAGCAGGACGAGGTGCGGGAGATGTTGCGCCTCACGCAATACGCGCCCACCGCCCCCGCCTACGGCCGCCTGATTGGCAACGGGGCGGGTGAGGTCTGGATCGCCCCCTTCGACCATCGCTCGGCGATGATGACCGCCGAGTTGCACCCGACGGGGAGCGCGGCGCAGCGGTGGAGCGTTGTCGGGCGTGACGGCCGCTGGCTTGCCGATGTGCAGCTGCCGGCGCGCTTCGCCCTGCTGGACGCCGGCGCGGACTACGTCGCCGGCATCCAGCGTGACGCCGACGACGTGGAGCGCGTGGTGGTCTATCGCCTCCTTCGACGGTGAGCGTCACAGTCCGGAGCCCCGTGCCACCACGCCGCCGCCCCTCTCGTCCCCAGCCTTCGCTGGGGCAGGCTTCCCGTCCTCTCGTGTTCTCCCCTACTGGACCGCTGGCTTGAGCGTCGGATACTTGTAGCCGAGCTGCTCCAGGTACGTCTTGTACTTCGTGGGGTCGAAGTAGTACTTGCGCATCAACGGGCGCCACTTCGCCATGATCTCCTCGTTGAGGAAGGTCGGCGGTCCGTCGTTAGGGCCAAGGAACGACTGGTACTTCTTGTCCTTGGTCTGCACGGTGTGGAAGTAGCTCCATGCATCGGTGACGATCTTCGGCGTGAGCAGGAGGTCGAGTACGGTGAGCGCCTGCACCTTGGCACCGGCCACCGCGCCCTTGTGGGCAATCGGCGTGGCCATCGCGATGGCGTCGGCCCAGTTGTGCCCCGGTGTTCCCGGGATGTTGGACGGGTACGAGAGCGTGATGGTGGGGACGTTCCACGAGATGTCGCCGATGTCGTCCGAGCCGCCAAAGACGACCGCGTCGCTCGGCGGGGGGGCGAGCGAGTCGATCTTCGTCGCCAGGCCGCTGTCGGGGACTCCCATCTCCTTCTGCAGCGAGCGCGCGAGGAGTTGGTCGTTGTCGTCCCACTTGGGGAGGCCGACGCGCTTGATGTTCGCGAACGCCGCCTCGGCGACCGCCTTGTTGAAGTGCACGTCCCACGCGGAGCCGACAATCTGGACCGTGTCGAGTCTGGTGTCGGTCATCATCGCCGCGCCCTGCGCGATGCGCTTGGCTGCCTCGAAGTTCCGCATGGCGCGCTCGTAGTCGCGCTCGCGGATGTAGAACCAGATCGACGCCGTTTGCGGGACGACGTTAGGCTGGTCGCCGCCGTCGCGGATGATGTAGTGCGAGCGCTGTTGCGGCTCCAGGTGCTCGCGCTTGTACTCCCACCCCTGCGCCATGAGCATCACCGCGTCGAGCGCCGACTTTCCGCGCCACGGGGCCCCGGCCGAATGCGCGGTCTGCCCGCGGAACTTGAAGATCGCCGAGACCATGGCCTGCGATCCCGAGCGCCCCCAACCCACGCCGAGTTCGTTCCCCACGTGCGTGAAGAGCGTGACGTCGACGTCCTTGAACACGCCGGCGCGCACCAGGTGCGCCTTCCCCGCCAGCTGCTCCTCGGCGACCCCGGGCCAGAGGATGAGCGTCCCCGGAATCTTCTCCCGTTCCATGATCTCCTTCACCGCGAGCGCGGCGGCAATGTTCACCGCCTGCCCCGAGTTGTGCCCCTCGCCGTGCCCCGGGGCGCCGGCGAGCATCGCGTCGCGATAGGCGAAGGCCGGCTTCTGGTTGGCCTGCGGAATCCCGTCGATGTCCGAGCCTAACGAGATGACCGGCTTCCCCGATCCCCACCGCGCCACCCACGCTGTCGGCATCCCCGCCGTCCCGCGCTCCACCGAAAAGCCGTTCTGCTCGAGGATCCCCGTCAGGTACTTCGACGTCTCCACCTCCTGCATCCCCAGTTCGCCGAATGAGAAGACCTGGTCGATGATCTGCTGGATGAGCGTGGCGCGCGCCTCGACCTTCGTGAGCGCCTCGGCCTTGAGCTTCTCCAGGCGAGGATCGGGGCGGGCCCCCTTGGGTGACTGCGCGTGAACAGCGAGCGAACAGGTCATCAGCGCAACGGTCGCGGCGCGGACGAGAGCAGGGAATCGCGGCATCAAGATCCTCAGGTGGTCGGTGTGCGTGTGCGTCAGGCTAGCATGTCGGTCAAGAAGTCGTGCGGCAAGGTCGCACGTGCGCTGGCATCTTCTCGGTGGCGTAGCGGAACGCCTCGCGCCGAATGATCGAGTCATGGTCTCGCAGGAAGGCAATGACGGCGTCGCGGTCGGCCTGCGAGAGTTCGCGCAACACCCACCCCATGCCGAGCTGCACGAACCGGTCGTCGCGCTGCGCCAGTTGGTGACAGATGGCGAGAATGGTCGCGTTGTGCGCGCCGCGGCGCGCCGACTTCACGAAGGCCACGGCGGCGGCCCGCTGTCGCCACGGGTGCGCGCCCTTGCTCCAGCGCACCATGCGCGCGGCGATGCGCGCATCCCGCTGCATCATGGGGTGGATCAACCGACCGGCAATGGCATCGCACGTGGCCCAGTCGTTCGTCACGTCGTCGAACATGCGGTCGATGTCGTCGAGGAGCGTCGGCGGCCAGCGCCGCGCAAGGCGCTCCAGCATCACGATCCCGAGCTGCTTCTCCTCCATGTGCGGCTGGCGGAGAAGGGTGAGGGCGGCTTGCACGAGCGTCTCGATCTCCATCGTGCGATGCCTGGCAACGAGGTCACGCGCGACGCGGCGCACGACGGGCGCCTTCACGCCGATGAATGGAATGACTCCCTTGAAGTAGCGCTCGCCTCCGGCGCGTACCGCGGGATCGGCCAGCGCGCTCAGCGCACGGCGCCCCTCGGTGACGATCGATGCGGCGGCGTTGGAGCGAGGCGCGAGTTTGGAACCAGGCATGGCGCCGAATGGTAACCCGTGTTGGTTGCGCGGCGGGGATTCCCGCAGTGAGATTCCTCAGCGCTTCCCCCCGGAATCCTACACTCCAGAGCCCATCGCGCATGATCACCACTCGTCTTCGCTCCATCGCCCCCGCCGCCACGCTGGCGCTGTCGCTGGCGGCGGCCGCGCCGCTGGCGGCGCAGGGGAACCTCCGCGCCGCGCCGAGCGGGCGCGCCTCCACCACGGTGACGCTCAGCGCCCCGCGCGTGCAGGGACAGCCGGCCCCCAAACCGTTCAAGCTCAGCATCGACTACGGCGTCCCCGTGGCCCGCGGCCGTCCCGTGGCCGGCGCACTCGCCGACGACCTGGGGAAGGTCTGGCGCCTGGGCGCCAACGAGGCGACGTCGTTCACCACCGAGGTCGATCTCGACATCGGTGGGCAGAGCGTGCCGAAGGGGTCGTACACGTTGTTCGCCGAGACGACCAAGGGGGCGTGGAAGCTGATCGTGAACAAGAAGACCGGCGAGTGGGGGACGGAGTACGACGCGGCGCAGGACCTGGTCCGCATCCCCCTCAAGTCGGCCACGCTCTCCAACCCGGTCGAGGCGCTCACCATCCAGCTCATCCCGTCCGCCCAGGGCGCCAAGGGCGAACTGCGCTTTGCCTGGGGGACCTTGGCCCACTCGGTGGAGTGGTCCGCGAAGTAGCGACCGGGCGCCACTCACGCACCTCCCGCACTGCGCACGCGCACACGCACGACACTCGGAAGCGCTCGGCGATCCTCTCGCCGAGCGCTTCCTTGTTTCGGTACTTCGCCACCCCTTCGGTTCGCTGCAGAGTCGGACTCACCCCGCCCCCCCACTAGATTCCTCGCCACATCATCTCCCGTCCCCCCAGCCTTCGCTGGGGCGCGCTATCCCCGTCCCCCGTTCGCCCTCCCGCATGTCCCGACTTCGCCAACTCCACGATGCCGGCCAGTCGGTGTGGCTCGACTACATCGACCGCGCCATGCTCCGCAACGGGGCGCTTGCTCGCCTCATTCGCGACGACGCCCTGATGGGGATGACGTCCAATCCGACGATCTTCGAGAAGGCGCTCGCCGAGGGGAAGGAATACGACGCGCAGATCGAGGCGGTGACCGGTGAGCTGACGCCGTGGCAGCTCTTCGAGTTGATCGAGACCGACGACGTGCGCGCGGCCTGCGACATCTTTGCCGAGACGTACAGGGCGACGAAGGGGATCGATGGCTATGTCTCGATCGAGGTGTCGCCGGGAGTGGCGAACGATGCCGCGGCGACGGTGGAGGAGGCGCATCGCCTGTGGAAGACGGTCGATCGGCCTAACGTGATGGTGAAGGTTCCGGGGACGGCCGAGGGGGCAATCGCGGTGCGCCGCCTCATCGCCGACGGGATCAACGTGAACGTCACCCTCCTCTTCTCGATCGATGCGCACGCGCGCGTGATCGAGGCGTATCTCGCCGGTCTGGAGGATCGCCTTGCAGCTGGGAAGCCGATTGCGGGGATTGCCTCGGTGGCGTCGTTCTTCGTGAGCCGCGTGGACTCGGAGATCGACAAGCGCCTCGACGCGATTGCCGCCAGCGCCCCGGAAGGACTGCGCGGCGGGATCCTGGCGTTGCGCGGCAAGGCGGCCGTGGCCAACGCGAAGCTCGCCTATCGCCTGTTCAGGCAGAGGTTCTCGGGTGAGCGGTGGGGCAAGCTGGCCGCCGCGGGGGCGCAGGTGCAACGCCCGCTGTGGGCCAGCACCAGCGCGAAGAACCCGGCCTACCGCGACGTTCTCTACGTCGAGACGCTCATTGGCCCCGACACGGTCAACACGATGCCCCCCGCGACGATCGACGCCTTCCGCGACCACGGCGTGACCGCGCGCACGGTGGACCAAGACGTGACCGCGTCAGAGCAGCTCTTCCACGACCTGGAGCAAGGCGGCGTGCACATGACCGACGTGACCGACAAGCTGCTCGCCAACGGACTGGCGTCGTTCCAGCAGTCATTCGACACGCTCATCGCGGGGTTGGAGAAGAAGGCGGCAGCGCTGGGGAAGACATTGGTCTAGCTGCCGCGACAACGCGTCGCGATGGGAGGGCGCCGCGCTCGGCGCTCCGCGCCCACGCGTAGTCCGCGGGCGAAAGCCTTGCGAGGAGGGGTCGGGCGGCGGCTAATTGAAGCTGAGCTGGACCTCGGAAACGTTTACAGTCGGCGTCGTATTCCACGCCTCCCCTCATCCCCTCCGATCCGCCTTGTCCACCCCGATCCGCATTGCCCGCACGAAGGTCGTCTGCACCCTGGGGCCCGCCACCGCCACCGCCGAGTCCATTGGCGCGCTGATGGACGCGGGGCTCAACGTGGCCCGCATCAACTTCTCGCACGGGACGCACGACTCGCACGCCAGGACCATCGCCCTGGTTCGGCAACTGGCCGCCGAGCGCGGACGCCCGGTTGCCATCCTCGGCGACCTGCAGGGGCCGCGCATTCGCATGGGCGACCTCGCGGCGCCGGTGACCGTGGAGAGTGGGCAGGACATCGTCCTCTGCTTCGAGGATGTCGCCACCGGTGACGACCTCCCCGTCACCTACAACGACATCGCCAACGACGTGAAGGCCGGCGACCGCATCCTGGTCGACGACGGGTTGATCGAGCTGGTGGTCCTCGACGTGGACAAGCCGCGCGTGAAGGCGCGGGTGGTGCACGGCGGCGTGATCAAGAAACACAAGGGGCTCAACCTTCCGGGAGTCGAGGTCTCCGCGCCGTCGATCACGGAGAAGGACCGCGCCGACATCGACTTCGCGGCTGAGCAGGGGCTCGACTTCATCGCCCTCTCCTTCGTGCGTCGCGCCGCCGACATCGCGCAGCTGCGCTCGCTCATCCCGCGCGGGATGCTGATCGTCGCCAAGATCGAGAAGGACACGGCGCTCACGTACATCGAGGAGATCCTGCGCTCGGCCGATGCGGTGATGGTCGCGCGCGGCGACCTTGGCGTCGAGCTCCCGTTCGAGGAAGTCCCGCTGGTGCAGAAGCGGATCATTCGGCTCGCCGGCCAGCTTGGCCGTCCGGTGATCACGGCGACGCAGATGCTGGAGTCGATGATCCAGAACCCGCGCCCCACGCGCGCCGAGGCGAGCGACGTGGCCAACGCCATCCTCGACGGGACCGACGCGGTGATGTTGTCGGCGGAGACGGCCTCGGGGGCGTACCCCAAGCTCGCCGTGCAGGCCATGCAGCGCATCATCACCGAGATCGAGCAGCACCACCTGGCGCCCAAGCGCGAGGAGCGCCGCTTCGGCATCGGGACGTCGTCGACGGAAGAGACCATCGCCGCCGCCGTGGTAACCGCGGCGCGCATGCTGGGAACGCCGCTGGTCATCGTCTTCACCAAGAGCGGCTTCAGCGCGCGCATGGTCTCGTCGCACCGCCCAGGAGTCCCGATCCTGGCGCTCACCGACGTATCGCGCACGTACAACCAGCTGGCAATGGTGTGGGGGGTGGTGCCGCTGCTGGTCCCGCCCGCTGATACGTACGAGAAGATGCTGCAGAGCGCGCGCGATGCGTTGCTGGAGCGCGGGCTGGCACGCGAGGGCGACAAGGTGATCGTGACCGCGGGGGTGCCGTTCGACGTCCCGGGGACGACCAACCTGCTCAAGATCGAGACGGTCTGATCGCCCGTTTGCCGTGAAGCTGACCTTTCTTGGCACCGGCACGAGCTTCGGCATCCCGATCATCGGGTGCGGTTGCGCGGTCTGTCATTCGACCGATCCGCGCGACCGCCGCACGCGCATCGGCGCGGTGATCGAGACCGACGGGGGGACGCGCCTCCTCATCGACACGCCCCCCGAGCTGCGGTTGCAGCTGGTGAGTGCCGGGATCGGGAGCGTCGATGCGGTCTTCTTCACGCACGACCACGCCGATCACATCCACGGCATCGATGACATTCGCGCCATCACCGTGAGGCAGCACCGCGCGCTCCCCATGTACGCGGAGCCCGAGGTGCTGTTGCGGCTGGCGGCGCGCTTTCCGTACGTGTTCGACGCCACCATGCGCCCGCTCCCCGGGACGTCCAAGCCCGAGGGCGAAGCTCACCCCATTCGCGACGGCGACACGATCCAGGTCGGCGACGCCTGCGTGGAGGCGATCGCGCTTCCGCACGGGCGCATGCGGGTCCTTGCCTTTCGCGTCGGCGCACTCGGCTTCGTGACCGATGCCAAGACGGTCCCGCCCGAGGCGGTGGCGCGGCTGCGCGGGGTGAAGGTGCTGGTGCTCAACGCACTCTTTCGCCGCGAGCATCCCACGCACCTGAGCATTGGCGAGGCGGTCGCGGTGGCCGCCGAGATCGGCGCCGAGCGGACGTACCTCGTACACCTCACGCACGAGACGTCGCACGCCGAACTGGAGGCAGAGCTGCCGCCGACGGTGCGCCCTGCGTACGACGGGCTGGTGGTGGAGGTGTAAGACAACACGCACGCTGCCGGTGGCGCACCCTCGCTCGCCGCCGGCCCGTGCCCACGCGCGTCGTTCGCGACGCGACAACCTGCGACCACGATGTCCCTCTCGCTCGATTACACCTTCATGCTCGCCGACGCGGTGTCGGGGGGCGTTGCGCCTGGCGACTTCGACGGGGCGCAGGACGCCTTCGCTGCAGCGCACGCCGCGGTGGCGGCGCGCCATGCCTCGGGCGAGCTTGGCTTCTTCGACCTGCCGCGCCGGCGCGACCTCGCCACGCAGGTGCTGGAGTTCGCGGCCGGCGTGCGCGGCACCTATCGCGACGTCGTCCTGCTCGGCATCGGCGGCTCGGCGCTGGGCCCCATCGCCCTGCGCAATGCACTTCGCCCGCCGCAGTGGAACGCGCTCGACGAGGCGGCGCGCGACGGTCTCCCGCGGCTGCACGTGCTGGACAACGTCGACCCGGTGACGATTGCCGCGGTGATCGAGCGCGTGGCGCTCCCGTCGACGCTCTTCCTCGTGGTGTCCAAGTCGGGCGGCACGGCGGAGACCATGGCGCAGTACCTCATCGTGCGCACCACGTTGCAGGAGGCCGGACTCCCGCTGCCAAAGCACCTCGTCTTTGTCACCGATCCGGAGAAGGGGGCGCTGCGCCCCATCGCGAAGGGCGAGGGGATCCCTGCGCTCGACATCCCGGCTAACGTCGGCGGGCGCTTCAGCGTGCTGTCGCCGGTTGGGACGCTCCCCGCCGCGCTCATCGGCATCGATATCGAGGCGCTGCTGGCCGGGGCGGGGGACATGGTGCAGCGCTGCAACTCATCGGTGCTGACGACGAACCCGGCCGGCGTCTTCGCCACGCTGCAGTGGCTCGCCGACACCAGGGGCGGAAAGCGGATCCACATCCTGATGCCGTATGCCGATCCGCTGCGCGACATGGCAAGCTGGTTCGTGCAACTGTGGGCGGAGTCGCTGGGAAAGATCCGTCCGACGGGCGATCATGCGGGGCCCACACCGGTCCCGGCACTCGGCGCCACCGACCAGCATTCGCAGGTGCAGCTGTTCATGGAGGGGCCGGTGGACAAGACGGTGACCTTCCTGGCCGTGAAGCTCCCCGAGCGCGACGTCACGATTCCCGGCGCGCACGGCGACGTTCCCGACCTGGCGTACCTGGGCGCGCATACGCTCTGGGAGCTGCTCAACATCGAGCGGCGGGCAACGGCTGGTGCGCTGGCCACTCGCGGACGCCCGAGCATGACCATCACGCTCGACCAGGTGGACGCGTGGCACCTGGGGTCGCTGATGATGCTCCTGGAGATTGCGACCGCGTACGCTGGCGCCCTCTACGGCGTGAATGCCTTCGACCAGCCCGGGGTGGAGCTGGGAAAGCGCTTCACCTACGGGATGATGGGGCGCCCCGGCTTCGAGGCGGCGAAGGATGAATTCGAGCAGCTCCCGCAATCCAATCCGGCGCGCGTGATTGGGTGAAATCCCCGTCGTGATGTCCCGGTCTCACGCGATGCAGGACCGGGACGGCGGGGGTATCTTGTCGCAGCAGAAGGCCGTTCATCCCTTACACCGATTGCCAATGTCCGAACCGATCATCGCCCACAGTGCCCTTGGCGCCGCGGTCACGCGCGTCGATTCCGCGATCACCGTGCACGACGCCTCGGTGCTGACCTCGGAACGCCTCGATGGCGTGGTGCGCGACGCGGTCTTTGGCGAGGGCAACGCGCGCGACTATGCGCGCTGGCTGCTCTGGGAGCTGGGGCAGGCGGTGGGCGTGCGCCCCGCCTCGATCCACGACCTGTACGCCGCGCGCGGGCGCGGTGCGGTGAAGGGGGGCTTCACCGTCCCGGCGATGAACATTCGCGGGGCGACGTACGACACGGCGCGAGCGATCTTCCGCGTTGCCAAGCAGATGGAGGCGGGGGCCTTCATCCTGGAGATTGCGCGCTCCGAGATTGCCTACACCGATCAGCGCCCCGCCGAGTACGTCGCGGTCCTCATCGCCGCGGCGCTGCGCGAGGGGTTCCGCGGCCCTCTCTTCATCCAGGGCGATCACTTCCAGGTCAATCACAAGAAGTACGCGGCCGACCCCGTGGCCGAGGTGAACAACGTGAAGAAGCTGGCCGACGAGGCGATCGCCGCCGGCTTCTACAACATCGATGTCGACACCTCGACGCTGGTCGATCTCTCCTTCCCCACGCTCGACGAGCAGCAACGCAAGAACTACGAGGAGTGCGCGGCGATCACGGGGTACGTGCGCTCGCAGGAGCCGAAAGGGGTGACGATCTCCATCGGCGGGGAAATTGGCGAAGTGGGGACGGAGAACTCGACCGTGCCCGAGCTGCGCGCCTTCATGGACGGCTACAATCGCACGCTGGCCCAGGTCGCGCCCGGCGCGGTCGGGCTCTCCAAGATCTCGGTGCAGTCGGGGACGTCACACGGCGGGATCGTCCTCCCCGACGGTTCGATTGCGGCGGTATCGCTCGACCTCAAGACGCTCGAGGACCTATCCAAGGTGGCGCGCGACGACTACGGGATGTGCGGCGCGGTGCAGCACGGCGCGTCGACGCTCCCCGACGAGGCGTTCAATCACTTCCCGCGCACGGAGACGGGGGAGATCCACCTCGCGACCAACTTCCAGAACATGCTGTACGATCATCTCCCGGCCGGGCTGCGGGACGAGATCTACGGCTGGCTGCGCAGCAACGCCGCCGACGAGCGCAAGGCAACCGACTCCGACGAGCAGTTCTTCTACAAGACGCGGAAAAAGGCGCTCGGCCCGTTCAAGAAGGCGCTCTGGAACCTCGACGCCGGCACCAAGGCCAAACTGGCGGCAGCGTACGACGCCAAGTTCGCCTTCCTCTTCACGCAATTGGGCATTGGCGGGACGCGCGCGCAGGTGAAGCAGACGGTGAAGCCGCTGGCGATCCACCGCCCGATGCCGGGAACCCCCGGGCACATCGTGGTGGAGGCAGCCCCCGACGACGCCTCGCTCTCCGACTAGTGAACGAAAGCGGCGGCGGGAATGCATGCGTGGCCCGCCGCCGGCACGGACGCTTGAGACACCGCATCGCAGCACTCGCACGGGCAGACGCCCAGGAGGAGCAATGGCTCGCAACGACGTGGACGACGATCGTGTGATCATCGAGCGCCGCTCTGGCGGCTCGACGGTGTCGGCGCTCCTGGCGGGCGTCGCGATTGGCGCCGGCCTCGCGCTCCTCTTCGCGCCGCAGTCGGGTGTGGAAACTCGGCAGCTGATCCGGCGCCGCGCCCGTCGCGCCCGCCGCCTGGCCAACGACTACGCGCACGACCTGCGCGACCGTGCCGATGACCTGCGCGACAAGGCGGCGCTCCTCGTGGATGACACGAAGGAACGGGCGCGTGGTGTGGTGGACGGGGCGCGCGAGCGCTACGAGGAGAAGCTGGACGAGACGCGCCGCGCCATTCGCGAGAAGCGGCGCGACCTGTCGCGCGCGGTGGAGGAGGGGCGCGCGGCGGCGCGCGATGCGCGCCACGAACTCGAACGCCGCCTCGCCGACGCGCAGCGCGCGCCGCACGACAGCGCCGTCTCCGAGGCCGATCCTTCCGCCGACTGATCGGTTGAGCGCCCGTACTGGCGACAATTCGTAAGATGGCGTCGAGCCCCGAGCTCGATGTGCTGAAGGTCGTGACGACGCCGGTGAGCGCCGTTGCGCGATTCTGGGACGCGTTTCGCGACTATGCGCGGCGCGTGTGGAACAACAGCGCCGAGGACGACATCTTCTTTCTCGCCGGCGGGATTGCGTTCAACATCCTCCTCGCCGCCGTTCCGTTCGTCCTGCTCGTCATCTCGGGGCTCGTCTTCGCCCTCGGCCTCTCGCCCGACGCGTCGCTGGCCGAGGTGCGCGCGATCATCGATCGCTTCCTCCCGCCGCACGCCGAGAGCCCGGAGCCGGCCATCCACGGCATCCTGGCCGAGGTCGTGAAGGCGCGCAACACGTTAGGCATCTGGGGCGCGTTCACCTTCGTCTGGTTCTCGACGCGCCTGTTCGGTTCGTTGCGCACCGTGCTCGCCGAGATCTTCGACATCGAGACCGAGCGCGGCATGATTGCCGGCAAGTGGTTCGACGTGACGATGACCGTCTACTCGTCGACGTTGCTGGTGGTGTACATGGGACTCAGCGTCTACCTCGCCCTCGCCCGCTCGCGCGGGAGCGCACTGCTCGGGGAGCTGGGCTTCCGCCCCGATGTCATGAGCGGGCTCGAATACGCCATCGGTCGACTCGTCGCATTCGCCTTCATCGTGGCGACGTTCTGGGCGCTCTACAAATACCTCCCCAACCGGAAGATCCGCTGGCAACAGGCGCTGGTGGGCGCGCTCTCGTCCAGCGTCATGTTCGAGATCGTACGCAACCTCTGGACGTCGTACACGAAGTCGTTCGATCCCGGCTCCTTCTACAGCGGGACGGTCTACGCAGTGGTCTCGCTGGTGTTCTGGGTCTACTACGCGGCCCTGATCTTCATCATCGGGGGAGAAGTGTCGCAGGCGCACGAGCTGCGACGGGTGCGGAGGCTGCAGCGGGAGACGCTGGAGAACTAGAGCGGGACAGGAGACGGGAGACGGGAGACGGGAGACGGGAGTGCGGCGCGCTGTGCGCGCCGCGAGTCGTGGGATGTGCGACGCGCCCCGCGCGCAGCTCCGCTGCGCGCACTCCCGTCTCCCGTCCCCCGTCCCCCGTCCGCCCTGTATTACTTTTCGTAACGCCCATCACACTCGCGTTCGCCCCATGACCATCGATATCCGCTCCGACACCGTCACGAAGCCCTCGCCCGAGATGCGGCGGGCGATCGCCGAGGCTGAGGTCGGCGATGACTTCCTCGACGGCGACCCGACCACGCGCCAGCTCGAAGAGACGGTCGCCAGCCTCCTCGGAAAGGAGCGCGCCCTCTTCTTTCCGTCGGGGACGATGGCCAACCAGTGCGCCATCTGGACGCTGGCCGAGCGCGGGACGGAGATCTACGCCGACTACGGAAGCCACATCAACGACTGGGAAATGGTGGGCGCCGCCGCCATCGCCGGCGTGCAGCTGCGCACCGTGCAGGGCGATGGTCCGATGATGGACGCGCAGTCGCTGGAGCGTGCCTTTCGCGCGCCGTCGTCGAGTGCGCCGCGTGCGTCGCTGGTGTGCCTGGAGAACACGCACAACGGTGCGGGCGGATTGGTCACGCCGCTGGCCGGCGTGCGCGCCATGCACGACGTGGCGCGCAATCACGGCTGCGCGGTGCACCTGGATGGTGCGCGACTGTGGAATGCCTCCGCCGCGTCGGGAACCGCGCTGCACGAGTTCACGCGCTTCGCCGACACCGTGATGGTCTCGTTCTCGAAGGGGCTGGGCGCCCCCGCTGGCGCGGCGCTCGTGGGGACCGACGAGGTGATGGAACGCGCCAACGAACATCGCAAGCGGTTGGGCGGCGTGATGCGGCAGAGCGGGATTCTCGCGGCGGGCGCGCTCTACGGGGTGAAGCACAATCGTGATCGCCTGCTCAAGGATCACGAGCATGCCACGGAGTTCTCGCTCATCGTGGACCGGGCCATCGCGGCAACCGTCGTCCCTCCCGACAGCAACATCGTGATGATCGATCTGGCCCCAGGGCTCTCGGCACACGATGTGGTGCGGCGCGTGGCCGAGTACGGCGTCAAGGTCGGGGTGTGGACGCCGACGCGCATCCGCGCGGTGCTCCACCTGGACGTGACGACGGCGCAGGTGCTGGAGGCGGGTGAGGCGGTCCTGTCGGGGCTCGACGAGGCGTGGCGCGCGCTGGGCGACACCAGCGAGTGGCCGACGGTTCCCGTGAAGTAGCCGTTGCGGGGCGCGTGGCGAGCGCCGTAAGTGCCGCGTCATAGCGCGCGCCGTAGGTGCCGCGTCGTAGCGCGCGCCGCGCGCGGTTGTCGCGACGCTGCCCGCCGACTAGACTTCCTCTCGCTCCAGGTCCCGAAGGGCGTGAGCGCGCCAACCCCGTGAGGACCCCGAAGGTAGCAGCGGTACGCGATGTCGAGCGTTGCTTCGTCAGACCTGGAGTATTCGCGCGGGTGCTCGCCAGAGCCCCGCGCGTTTTGTTTTTCCTGACCGTCTCGCGCCGGGGCGCTGCGCAGCACTCCCGCCACCCGCTCGCCGGGGCCAATTTGCAGAAGCCTGAAGGCGCGCGCCCCTTCTCGTCCCCAGCCTTCGCTGGGGCAGGCTTCTCGTCCTCTCGTCCTCTCGTCCTCTCGTCTTCTCGTAGAGTGATCGCTCTCGCCCGCAAGTACCGCCCGCGCAACTTCGCCACCGTCGCGGTCCAGTCGCATGTCTCCAACACGCTCAAGGGGGCAATTGCGCGCGGGCGCGTGGCGCATGGCTACTTGCTGTGCGGGCCACGCGGGGTGGGGAAGACGACGCTGGCGCGCGTGCTGGCCATGGCGCTCAACTGCGAGAACAAGCGCCCCGATGGCGAGCCGTGCGGCGAGTGTACCAGCTGCACGCGCATCTGGAGCGGCGGCGCCTCGCTCGACGTCGTGGAGATCGATGCGGCCTCCAATCGCGGCGTGGACGACGCACGCGAGCTGCGCGAGCGCGCGATGTACGCGCCATCGGGCGAGGGGCGCTACAAGGTCTACATCGTCGACGAGGCGCACATGCTCACACGCGAGGCGTGGAACGCGCTCCTCAAGATCCTCGAGGAACCGCCCCCGCGCGTCGTCTTCGTGTTCGCGACGACCGAACCGCAGAAAATCGCGCAGGCCGCCGCCCCGGTCCTCTCCCGGCTGCAACGCTTCGACTTCCGGCGCATGGGGCCGGGCGACATTCGCGAGCGCGTGGGAGCCGTCCTCGCCGAGGAGGGGGTGGAAGCGGAGAGCGAGGCGCTGGGGATGATTGCGCGCGCCGCCGACGGCTCGATGCGCGATGCGCTCTCGCTCACCGACCAGGTGCTGGCGTTAGGCGACGGCGGCGTGACGGCGCTGCGCGTGCGCGAGGCGCTGGGGCTGGTGGCCGAGGACGAGTACATCGCGCTCCTCGACGTGATTGCCGAGCGGCGGGCGGGCGACGTCTTCACGATGGTGGGGCGCCTGGTCGAGCTGGGCGTGGACCTGGGGCAGTTCCTGGCCGGGCTTGGCGACATCCTGCGCGCGCAACTCGCGTTGGCGTTAGGCGCGAAGGAGGTCGACGTGAGCGCCGCGGCCCGCGAGGCGCTGGTCGCGCGCAAGGATCGCCTGGGTGCCGGCGACCTGCTGCGGATGCTGAACGCGGTGGCTGAGCTGGAGCCGCGCTTCCGGCGCAGTGGCCAGCAGCAACTCCTCCTGGAGACGCTCCTCGTGCGCTTTGCCCTCCTCGACCGCACGCTCGATCTCGAGGCGGTGCTGCGCGAGGTGGGTAGCGGCGGCGGTGGTAGCGCCGGTGGCGGAACCCCCGCGCCGCGCCCGCAGCCCGCGCCGCGCTCGGCGCCCGCCGGTGGCGAGTCGCGCGGCGGCTATCGCGCCGGCCCACCCACGGCTGGCGATTCCGCGCCGGCGCCCGAACGCCTCCCGCGCCCGGAGCTTCGTCGCGACATGGCGGTCGACACGCCGCGTGTCCAGGAGCGCATTCCCGCGCCGCCGGGCGAAGGGCCCCCCTCGCGAGGCGGCACGCCCGCGCGCGGCGGTGCACCGACGCGCGGCGAGCGCCCCTCGTCCCCACGCATGGAAGCGGGTCCCGGGCTCGAGGCCGAGCGCGGGGGGACGGCCACCATGGCGCCGCCTTCGGTGGTCGCGGAACTCCCCGAAAGCGTCGCCGTTCAACTGGCGTCACCACCGTCAGGGGTGAACGGTGGTTCGCCGGCAGTCGCGTCGTTCGCGTCGCTGACGTCGCTCGACATCAACCACCTGGTGGAGCGCTGGGACGACATCCTCGCCGCGATCCGTCGCGAGCGCCCGCTCGTCGGGACGCTGCTCGAACGGGCGATTCCGACGGCGGTGGCTGCGTCGGGGGTGGTCTCGCTGCAGATGGAGGAGACGGGGGCGTTCGAGAACCTGGCGGCCAAGGCCAAGGAACTCACGGCGGCGCTCACGCCGCACATCCCGGGGCTGGTGCGCGTGCAGCTCCTCCCGCCCGCGCACGCCAGGGACTCGGGCCCTCGACGCATGACGGCCGAGTCGATCAAGTCCGAAACGCTGGTCGCGCTGCGCAAGAAGGACGCGGTGCTGGCCGCCGCCATCGACGAACTGGACCTCGACCTGATTTCATAGCCATGGCCGACATCTTCAAGATCCTGCAGCAGGCGCAGCAGATGCAGTCCAAGATGCAGGAGATGCAGGAAGAACTCGCGCAGCGTACCGTGACCGGCACCGCCGGTGGCGGCATGGTTGCCGTGGAGGCAGACGGGAAGGGGACGGTCAAGAAGGTCCGGCTCGAAGCGGCGGTCGTGAACCCCGCCGACATCGAGATGCTCGAGGACCTGATCGTGATCGCCGTCGCCGACGCGCAGAAGAAGGCGAACGAGCTGGCGCAGGAGGAGATGGGGAAGCTGGCCGGAGGGCTCAACCTTCCGTTTCCGTTCAAGCTCCCGATCTGAGGGCCGCGTCGCACGGTGTCGGCAATCGACGAACTGGCGGCCGAACTGGCCAAGCTCCCCGGAATCGGGCGCAAGACCGCGCTTCGGCTCACCTATCACCTCCTCAAGCAGCCGCGCGAGCGGAGCATCCGCCTGGCGCACGCCCTGGAGACGCTCGCCGAGCGTGTACACCCCTGTCCGCGGTGCTTCAACTTGACCGAGGAGGAGGAATGCGCCATCTGCCGCGACCCAAGACGTGACGCCGGGGTGATCTGCGCCGTCGAAGAAGCGGCGGATATCGGCGCAATCGAACGCGCCGGCGAGTTCCGGGGGCGATACCACGTCCTGGGGGGTCGCATCTCGCCGCTGGACGGGCTGGGGCCCGAGGACCTGACGGTGACGGCGCTGGCGCGCCGGGTGACGGGTGGGGGGGTGCGGGAGGTGATCGTGGCAACGAACCCGAGTGTGGAAGGCGATGCGACGGCGCTCTACCTCCAGCAGGTGCTGGCGCCGCTGGGGGTGCGCGTGACGCGCATCGCGCGCGGCCTTCCAATGGGGGGCGACCTGGAGTACGCCGATGGGATTACCATCGCACAGGCGCTGTCGGCACGTCGGGAGATGACTTGAGGGAAGCGAGACCAGGTGCAATGCGGAAAGGATCGTTGATGTCGCTCGGGGTGATTGGTGGCTTCCTGGCGGGCTTCGCGCTGTGGAGCCGGCAGCAGCGTGCCGATCGCCGTCACTTGTTCAGCGCCAACCCGGTGCGCCGCCTGGCGGCGCTGGGCTACCTGCGCACGCAGGAGGACGACCAGACGGTCACGCTGCTGCGGGAGTACCTGGCCTGGGAAACCAAGCCCGAGCTGCGCCGGCGTGCCCGCCGGATCCTGCGGCGGATGGAGCAGTCGCTCGACCAGTCGATCGAGCGCTCGGCCGAGGGGGCCGCGGCGCGCGCCGCGACGCTGGCGGCGGAGCGCGCTGCCTCACTGGCGGCGGATCGCGGCGGCGCGCGCCCCGACACGTCCAGGCCGCAACGCTCGATCGCCTGACTTCCCGTTCCCGTCGTCCTACATGCGCATGCCCATCGGAGCTTCGAGCTGGTCGTTCACGGAAGAGGACTTCAGCGCCCTCACACAGGTGCTGCAGCGCTTCCTGTTCGACAGCAACGCGCGCTGCGCCCTCCTGGTCGATCGGAGCGGACAGCTGGTGACCTTCGCTGGCGACCGTCCCACGTTTGACGTGACCGCGTTCGCGACGTTGACGGCGGCGGATTTCTCGGCCAACGACCAGCTCGCGCGCCTGATTGGGGAGAGCGACTTCAACACCCTCTTTCACCAGGGGGAGAAGGAGTCGATGCTGCTGGCGGACGTGGCGAGGCGCGTGATCCTCGTGGCGCTCTTCGACAACCGCACCACGCTCGGCCTGGTACGTCTCAAGATGCGCGCAATCGTCGATGAACTCGGACGCCTCATCGAGCGCTCGCTGCAGCGTTCACACACGTCCAATCCGCAGCGGCAACCGCTGCTCGGCGATGTCGATGACGAAATCGACCGTCTCTTCCAGTAAATCGCACGACACGGAGAGACTGCGATGTCGATGATCAACTACGCCTCACGCGAGATCAACTGCAAGCTCGTGTACTACGGGCCGGGGCTCGGCGGCAAGACGACGAACCTCGAGCACGTCTACAGGAAGGTTGCGCCCAGCACTCGCGGGAAGCTCATCTCGCTCGCCACCGAGAGCGAGCGCACGCTCTTCTTCGACTTCCTCCCCGTGGACCTGGGGACGATTCGAGGCTTCAAGACGCGCTTCCACCTGTACACGGTGCCCGGACAGGTGTACTACAACGCGTCACGGAAGCTCATCCTCAAGGGCGTGGATGGCATCGTCTTCGTCGCCGATTCGCAGCTGGATCGCATGGAGGCGAACCAGGAGTCGATGCAGAACCTGTACGACAACATGGTCGAGTACGGCTATGACCTCACGCGGATGCCGTTTGTCATCCAGTACAACAAGCGTGATCTTCCCAATGCGGCGCCGCTGTCGGAACTTCAGGCGGCGCTCAATCCCGGGTGGGAAGTGACGGAGCCTGCGCGCCAGCGCATCACGCCGGATGCGTGGCACGCCGGGGAGAACCTGGTGGAGCAGTTGCCGACTGGCGAATGGGTGGAGCGCGCCCCTTATTTCGAGGCGGTGGCCGTGACGGGAGACGGTGTGTTCGATACGTTGAAGGCGATCTCGAAGCTCGTCCTGAAAGCGTTGTCGTAGCGCGTCCCGCTCGCCAGCGGAATCGTCCGCGGCTTCCCCGCGGAATCACCCGCGTCCCACGCCGTGCTGAATCTTCCGAACGCGATCACTGCTGCCCGCATCGCCTCCACGCCGCTGATCGCCGCCCTGGTCGTCAACGCCGGGTGGCAGTTGCGGCTGACGGCGTGGGTCCTGTTCGTCGCGGCGGCGGTCACCGACTACGTCGACGGCAAGCTGGCGCGCGACCGGAACCTCGTCACCAACCTCGGCAAGCTGCTCGACCCGCTCGCCGACAAGCTGCTCCTCCTGGCGACGCTGGTCCCGATGTACTGGCTCTGCCGCGACACGGCGCTCTGGGCGTCGCTCCCCCAGCCCGACGCCTGGGCCGCTGGCCAGACGGTGGGCCCGGTGCTCGCGGGGGCGCGCGTGACCTATCCCTTCGTGACGCCGCTGGGGCTGGTGGGGCTCCCCTTCTGGATCATCGCCGTCGTCCTGGGGCGCGAGCTGTTCATGACGATCTTTCGCCAGTTGGCGGCGCAGCGCGGTGTCGTCATCTCGGCCATCGGCCCCGCCAAGTGGAAGACCGGCTTCCAATCGGTCTGGGTCGGCGCGGCCTTCTTCTGGTTCTGGACCTCGTCGGCCGCTGTCGAGCGCGGGTGGACGGGGAGCGCGTGGAACACCTTCGCGATGGTCAACGGGATTGTCGGCGTGGTCTCGATGATTGGCGCGGTGCTCCTCACGCTCTACTCCCTGTACCTGTACCTCCAGCGCTACGGCGGCGTCCTCGTGCGCCCCGGCAACCACCAGCAGCCCGCGCGCTGATCCCCGCGCCCGCGCCTACACGCCCGAACGCGGAGATGGACGGGAGGTGGTTCAGCCCCCAGCCGGTACCCTCTCCTTTCGCCCCCCAATCCTTCGCTGGGGCAAGCATTCTCCCGTCCCCCGTCCGCCCCAGTGCATCTCGAGATTGTCACGATCGGCGACGAGCTCCTGCTCGGCCTCACCATCGACACCAACGCGGCGTGGCTGGCGCGCGAACTTGCGGCTGACGGCGTCAGCATCGTGCAGCGCGCCTCGGTGGGCGACGATGCCCGCATGATTGCCGCCGCAGTGCGCGATGCGCTCGACCGCTCGGGTGCGGTGATCACCACGGGAGGGCTCGGCCCAACCGCCGACGACATGACCAAGCCGGCCATCGCCGAACTGTTCGGGAGAGCGATGGTCTTTGATGAGGAGCGTTGGGAGGCGCTCAGGCAGCTGTGGCGCGACCGCGGCCGCCCCGGTGAACTCCCCGACTCCAACCGGCAGCAGGTGATGATTCCCGAAGGCGCGCGCGTCCTCACCAATCGTCACGGAACGGCGCCAGCGATCTTTCTCGAGGACGAGCGCGGGCGCTGGGTGGCGATGCTCCCCGGCGTCCCGCGCGAGATGCGGGGGATCTTCGCCGAGGAGCTGCGCCCCATCATCCGCGAGCGGCTCGGCGCGGCGCTCTCCGTGGTGCGCACGCGCACGGTGCGCACCACCGGCGTGGCCGAGTCGCAGCTCCCCACCATGCTGGGCGACGCGGTGCGCGGCGTAAATGGAATGTCGCTCGCGTACCTGCCGGGGGCGGACGGGGTGGACTTGCGGCTGACGGTGCGTGGGGCCGCCCCCGACGAGGCCGATGCACGCCTTGCCGCCGGGAGCGCCCTCCTGGCCGAGCGCGTGGGGAAGTACGTCTACGCCGACCAGGGCTCGGTCGACCTGGCAGAGGTGGTGCTGGCGCTCTGTCGCGCCCGGGATTTGCGGCTGGCGGTGGCCGAGAGCTGTACCGGCGGGCTCCTCGGGGAGCGGCTGACGGCGATTGCCGGATCGAGCGACGTCTTCGTGGGCGGAGTGATCGCCTACGACAACGCGGTAAAGCGCACGGCACTCGGCGTGTCCGACGAAGTGCTGGCGCGTGTGGGGGCGGTGAGCGAGGAGGTGGCCCGGGCCATGGCGTCTGGCGTGCGCGAGCGGATTGGCGCTGATATCGGCGTCGGCATCACGGGGGTGGCGGGGCCGGGCGGTGGGAGCGCCGACAAGCCGGTCGGCACCGTGTGGATTGCGGTCGATGTGCGCGGTGAGGTGCGCACCTTCGGCGGAAAGCTCATCGGCGACCGGAGCGAGGTACGCTACCGCGCGACGCAGGTGGCGCTCGACCTCATTCGCCGGCAGCTCTCGTCCGGCTAGCGCCGCGTGGGAGGGGCGCGAACTGCCGATCTGGCGCGCGGGAACGGGCACGGGCGTTGCCCCAGCCGTGGGTGTCGGTCGAGATTTCGAACGCAGGCGTTGGCGGGTCGTCGCTCCGAGGCTGCGGTTCCCCTCGCGGGGGGGCAAGTGGCGAGGTGAGTGCGGTCGGCAGGCGTGAAACCCCTTGGGCCAGAACCGAGTAGGCGTGAGCCATATGAGCGATTCCCAGAGCCAGGAACAGGGCACTCCGCAGGAGCCGGAGACACCGGCGAGCGAGCACGCGGTGCAGAACGCCGCGGGCGACACCGCGACGCTGGCGTCGCACGAGGAACTGCATCGCGCCATCGAGGAGCAGCGCGACAAGTACCTCCGCCTGGCGGCCGAGTACGACAACTTCCGCAAGCGCGCGGTGCGCGAGCGGCAGGAAGGCGGGTGGCGCGCGCAGGGCGACTTGGTGTCGGGGCTCATCGACGTGATCGATGACGTGATGCGATTCGCGCACGTCGATCCGGACAAGACCGACACCCGCACCGTGGTCGACGGCGTGGCGATGGTGGAGAAGAAGCTGTTCAAGTCGCTGGCGGGACATGGCCTGGAGGTGGTGAACCCGGTCGACCACAAGTTCGACCCGGCCGTGCACGAGGCGATCAGCACGGTGGCCGCCGCCACGCCCGAGGAGGACGACCTGGTGGCGCAGGTCTTCCAGCTGGGCTTCGTGTTCCGGGGGCAGCTGCTGCGTCCGGCGCGCGTGGTCGTGAAGCAGTGGAACGGTTGATCCGCCGTTAGGCACGCATGGCACCCACCAAGGACTACTACGCCGTGCTCGGTGTTTCCTCGACCGCCGCAGCCGAGGAGATCAAGAAGCAGTACCGCCGCCTGGCCAAGAAGTACCACCCGGACGCGAACCCTAACGATCCGAAGGCGTCGGACCGCTTCAAGGAGATCTCCGAGGCGTACCAGGTGGTGGGCGACGCCGAGAAGCGCAAGCAGTACGACGAGATGCGCCGGCTTGGCGCGTTTGGGGGCTTTCCGCCGCCGGGGAGCCGCCAGCGTCCGGGCGCGCGTCCGGGCGCCGGAAGCCCTGGGCAGACGGGGCAGGGGGGGGGCGGGGCGCCGGGGGGTGGCGACTTCCGCTTTCAGGACTTCGATGTCGGCGGCCTGGGGGGACTGGGCGACCTCTTCGGCTCGATCTTCGGCGGACAGCAGGGGGGCGCTCGCGGGAGAGCGCGCGCGCAGGAGCAGGGGCAATCGGTCGAGACGACGCTGGAGGTCCCGTTCCGCACGGCGGCGAGCGGCGGCAAGGTCCCGATCGAGCTCGAAGTGAACGAGGAGTGCCCCACGTGCGGCGGGAACGGTGCCGCGCCAGGCGCGACGATCCGGACGTGCCCGGAGTGCAGCGGTCGCGGAACGATCTCGTTCGGACAGGGCGGCTTCGCGGTGAACCGGCCGTGCCCGATGTGCATGGGGCGTGGCCAGGTGCCGAGCGAGCGCTGCGCCGAGTGCAATGGCGCGGGCGAGGTGCGAACGCGCAAGAAGGTTCTGATCACCGTGCCGCCGGGCGCCGACACCGGGACCAAGATCCGGCTCAAGGGGCAGGGCGGTCGCGGGGCGAACGGCGGTCCCGCGGGCGACCTCGTCATCACGCTCCAGGTGCAATCCGACCGTTTCTACAAGCGCGAAGGGCTGGACCTGCTGGCGACCGTGCCGCTCAACATCGCCCAGGCCACGTTAGGCACGAAGATCTCCGTGCGCACGCTGGACGGAAAGAAGGTCACGATCCGCATTCCCGCGGGGACGCCGAGCGGGAAGCGCTTCCGTATCCGGTCACAGGGGATCGAGAAGGACGCTCAGGTGGGGGACCTGATCGTGGAGACGAGCATCATTGTCCCGGACAAGCTGTCGGAGGAGCAGGAGCGGTTGTTGCGCGAGTTTGCGGAGGCGGGGGGGTTGAAGTTCTAGGGACGGGAAACGGGAGACGGGAGACGGGAGTGCCGACGCGCGGGGCGCGTCGGCGTTTTCATTGGGGGCGGAGTGATACGACTAGCTGCGGAGAGATGATGAGTCGATTCCGACGCTTGGCGGGGAGGGGGGCGGGCGGGGCATTGCTGCTGGCGGGTGGCGTGTTGCTGCTGGCGGCGTGGGAATGGGGGGTGGTGGGGGCGGGGGAGGCCGGTGCTGGGGAGAACTCGCAGCGAGGAGGGCGGCCGCTCGTCATCGCGCATCGCGGAGCGAGCGGGTATCGGCCGGAGCACACGCTCGCGGCGTATGCGCTCGCCATCGACATGGGGGCCGATTATGTCGAGCCGGATGTCGTGATGACGCGGGACCACGTCCTTGTCGCCCGACACGAGAACGAGATCGGCGGGACGACCGACGTGGCCGCGAAGTTCCCCGGGCGCAAGCGCACGAAGACGATCGATGGGGCGACGGTGACGGGGTGGTTCACCGAGGACTTCACCCTGGCCGAACTGAAGACGCTGCGCGCGCGCGAGCGCTTGCCGCAGCGCTCACACGCGTGGGACGGCCGCTTCGAGGTTCCCACGCTCGACGAGCTCCTCTCCCTCGTGCGACAGCGCGAGCGCGACGTTCGGCGGACCATCGGCGTTTACCCTGAGACGAAGCACCCCACGTACTTCCGCTCGATCGGGCTGCCGCTGGAGGACTCGCTCCTCGCGGTGCTCGGCCGGCATGGCTATCGCGGGAAGGGAGACGCGGTCTTCATCCAGTCGTTCGAGGTTGGCAACCTCAAGGCGCTGCGGGGGCGCACCGCGATCCGGCTGGTGCAGCTCATCAACCTCGACGGCATCCCGCCCGATGTTGCAGCTGCCGGCGGCACGCTCGGCTACGCCGGCATGCTCGCCGCCGCCGGGTTGCGCGACGTCGCGCGGTACGCCGATGCGATCGGGGCGCACAAGTGGCTGGTCCTCCCGCGCGAAGCCGCGGGCGACACGTCGCGCGCGACGCCGCTCGTGCGTGACGCGCATGCGGCGGGATTGCAGGTGCACGTGTGGACCATGCGGTCGGACACGCGTGACCTGGCGCCGGGCTTTCGTGGTGACGCCGCCGCCGAGTGGCGGGCGTTTGCGGCGGTTGGGGTGGATGCGATTTTTGGGGACTTTCCGGATGTAGGGGTGGGGGCGTTGCGGCGGTGAAGCGAGGTGTGTGATGGTTGCGGCTGAATAGGCGTTTTCTACGGTGGATGGACCGGCGCAACGAGCGTTTACCACGGCGTAGCTGTGTCGAAAGTCAAGCGGTGGTGGCCACGCTGGGCCGCCGCCGCTGCTGCGTCTTGAGCATCGCGTTGAGGATCGAGGCGCGTCGCGGCACTCCTTCGTTTGCCTCCGTGTCTCCTCCGTGTCTCCTCCGTGTCGCGCTTTTCGTGTCGCAGTCACTGGCGCCCGAGGCGGCCGCTTGCGGGTGTTTCGAGGACAAATGGATCCCAGCTTTCTCTGGGAAGGGAGGCGTGGGGGGTTGGGTTCGGCACGGCGCGCGGCGCTTGTGGTTAGGCGGGGTGCGGGGAAAAGAGCAGAAGCTCGACACGGAGGTCCACGGAGGTCCACGGAGGTCTCACGGAGGTCTCACGGAGGTCTCACGGAGGTCTCACGGAGGTTGGAGGCGCGTCGCAGCACTCCTTCGTTTGCCTCCGTGTCTCCTCCGTGCGCCTCCGTGTCGTGCTTTTCGTGTCGCAGTCACTGACGCCCGAGGCAGCCGATCGCGGGTGTGTCGAGGACAAATGGACCCCAGCTTTCGCTGGGAAGGGGGGCGTGGGGGGTTGGGTTCGGCACGACGCGCGGCGCTTGTGGTTAGGCGTGCCGGGCTGGGTTCGGCACGACGCGCGGCGCTTGTGGTTAGGCGGGGTGCGGGCAAAAGAGCAGAAGCGCGACACGGAGGTCCACGGAGGTGTCACGGAGGTCTCACGGAGGTTGGAGGCGCGTCGCAGCACTCCTTCGTTTGCCTCCGTGTCTCCTCCGTGTCGAGCTTTTCGTGTCGCCGTCACTGGCGCCCGAGGCAGCCGATCGCGGGTACGTCGAGGACAAATGGATCCCAGCTTTCGCTGGGAAGGTGGGCGTGGGGGGGAAGTGCACGGGGATGGGTCCACCCCAAATCGGGGTGGCGCGGTGACGACTGTCAGGCACAGGATGCAAGGTCCTTGTGCGGGCGGCAGCGAGCGCGATAAGCGACCGCGAGATTCTCAGCGTTAGGTCGGATGGCGCGGGGTCGTGAACGGCGAATCGATGCGGCTGACTCGAGTCGGATGAACCCGCAGAAGGACGTCGGCCCCGCCCTCGTCACCAGCGATGCCCCCCAGCCCACCCTCCCCCGCACACGCACAGCACCCCAACCACCACCCCACAACAAAAAGGCCCGGCATCCACCGACGCCGAGCCCCTCGCCCTCCCGCCCCCCCCAACCGCGCGACTACGCCGCCCGCACAGGCAGCCCCCCCCGCGCCCCCGCCGCGCGCTCGATGAACCCACCCCCTAACACTCGGCAGCCGTCGTACAGCACCAGCGACTGCCCCGGCGTGATCGCCGACACCGGCTCGTCCAGTGCCAGCTCCACCTCGTCGCCATCGAGGCGGATGATCTCGCCGGCGGCCGCCGGCGCACGATGACGCACTTGCACCTGCAGGCGTGCCCCCACCGCCGGACGGTCGACGAGCCAGTTCACCTCGCGCGCCACCACGCCGCGCCCCAGCAAGGCCTCACGCGGACCAATCACCACCGCCCGCTCCCCCGGGTGGATGGCAATCACGAACATCGGCTCGGCGAAGCCGCCCGGCACACCGCGCCGCTGCCCGATGGTGTAGCGCGCGTAGCCGTCATGCTCCCCCACCACGCGCCCGTCGGCCAGGCGGATGGGGCCGCGCGCCAGCGCCGGCGCGTCGTCGCCCAGCCGCTGGCGGATGATGCGCGTGTGATCGCCGTCGGGCACGAAGCAGATGTCCTGCGACTCGACCTTGTCGGCGACCAGGAGGCCTAACGAGCGGGCGACCTCACGCGTCTCCGACTTGGTCTGGTGCCCCACCGGGAGCAGCATGCGCCGCACGACGGCGCGATCGATCCCCCACAGGAAGTAGGTCTGGTCCTTCGACAGGTCCACGCCACGGTGCAACGCGCCATCGACCACGCGCGCATAGTGCCCGGTGGCGATCCACTCGGCGTCGATGGCGTCGGCCTTGCGCAACAGGTCGCGGAACTTGGTGAAGGTGTTGCACCGCACGCAGGGAATCGGCGTGCGGCCGGCCGCGTACTCCTGCACGAAGTTGTCGACCACGTCGTGCCCGAAGGCGCTCTCGAGGTTGAGGACGTAGTGCGGCACCCCCAACGATTCGCAGACGCGACGGGCATCGTTCACCGAGTCCAGCGAACAGCACGGGCGGTCCGGGAGGTCGTCGCCGTGGCAGAAGAGCTTCATCGTCGCCCCCACCACGTCGTAGCCCTGCGCGCGCAGCAGCGCCGCGGCGACCGAGGAATCGACGCCGCCCGACATCGCGACGAGTACCCGCCCGCGCGCCGTCATCGTCAGGCGACCTGCCCGCTCAACCGTCGGGCCTTGTCGACCAGGGCCGGGAAGAGCTCGGCCACGCGCGCGATGCCCTCGTCGGTGGTGAGGGCGCCAAGCGACATGCGCACCGCCGCCGCGCCAACGCGCGGCTCGACGCCTAACGCCGACAGGACGTGCGACGGCGTCACGCTCCCGCTCTGGCACGCCGACCCCGCCGAACACGCCACGCCTTGCAGGTCGAGCGCCATGAGCAGCGACTCGCTGTCGGTCCCTGGCACGGACAGGTTGAGGATGTGCGGCGCGCGCGGTGCCCCCTGCCCATGCACCAGCGCGTCCGGGATGCGCGCGAGGAGCGCCGCCTCGAGTCGATCGCGCAGCGCCTCCAGCTTCGCCCACGATGCCTCGCGCTCCTCGACCGCCAACTCGGCCGCGCGCGCCAGTCCGACCGCCATCGCCACGTTCTCCGTCCCCGGCCGGCGACCGCGATCCTGCGTACCGCCGAACATCAGGGGAACCAGCGGCGTGCCGCGCCGGATGAACATCGCCCCGATCCCCTTCGGCGCGCCGATCTTGTGCCCGGAAATGGTGAGCGAGTCGAACGGCAGCGTGCGCGCGTCGATCGCCACCTTCCCGAACGCCTGCACCGCGTCGGTGTGGAAGAGCGCCCCCACCGCCTTGGCGCGCTCGACCAGCGGCGCCATGTCCTGCACCACACCGATCTCGTTGTTCACCCACATCACACTCGTTAGGGCCACGGAGTCGTCCATCGCCGCGTCGTACGCCTCGCGCCGCACCAGCCCTGCGCCGTCGACCTCGACCATCCGCTCCTCGCCCCCCTGGTGCGCGACCTCATGCACCGCGGCAAGGACGGCCTTGTGCTCGATGGTGGTGGAGACGACCGCCGGGCGCGTGGCCCGCAGCGCGCGCCAACTGCCGAGCACCGCCAGGTTGTCCCCCTCCGTCCCGCCGGAGGTGAAGCAGATCTCGTCAGCGTTGGCGCCAAGCGTGCGCGCCACGCGCTCCCGCGCCTCGTCGAGCGCCGTCCGGGCCTCCCGTCCCCACTTGTGCATGCTGGAAGGATTGCCGAAGCGCGGCCCGAAGAAGGGAAGCATCGCCTCGAGCACTTCCTGGCGAACAGGAGTGGTGGCGGCGTGATCGAGATAGACAGGAATGCGCATGGTGGAAGCAAAATACCGCTATGGAATCGGCGGCAGAACCCCAATGGCTCTCGTGAGAATGCGCACTTCTGCAGCCCCAAGCGACGTGCCGAGAGCCGCGCGGCCACTCCCGTCCCCCGTCCCCCGTCCCCCGTCCGCCGTTCAGTCGAGCGCCAGCTTCCCCCGCCTGAATCGCTGCACCGCCGCCACGTCCAGCACCACCGCGAGTGCGCCGATGACCGCGGCAATGCGGAAGGCGAGCGCTTCCACCCCCAGCGTGCCCACGGTGGCCAGGACCTTCACCTGGAAGTCGGCGGTGGTGAGTTGGGCAAAGAGGACGGGCGCCATCATGAGGAGGAGGATGATGATGCCGAACGTTTGCTGTGCCTGACGCACCGTTGCCGCGCGGAGCGAGACAAAGACGCCGATACCGGCGATGAAGAACGAGCCGGCGGCTATGAGCGAGAAGACGGCGGCAATGCGCGACAGCGGCATGGTGAGGAGGTGCCCCTCGAAGTGGCGCACATTCACCACGATCCAGCCGATGGCGAGGTTGATCGTCGCGAAGGTGAAGCCGTACAGGACGGCCGCCAGGATCTTCCCCATCACGATGGCGGCATCGGGGAGCCGCGAGGCGAGGAGCGTTTCCAGCGTGTGGCGTTCGCGCTCGCCGGCGATCGAGTCGGCGATGAGCGTCGAGGTCATGCTGGTGGTGAGGAGCGGCCAGTAGAAGAACATGAGGGGCGAGGTGAGCCACGACGCTCCCAGCTGCAACGGCGAGATGACGCCCAGGAAGAGGATGACGACCAGGACCGACCACCCGCCGCGCTTGAAGCGCAGGAGCTGGTCGAGGATCTCCAACCATTCCTTGCGGGCCACCGTAAGCACGTCGTGGATCATCGCCGCCCCTCCGGGCGCACGGTGCCGTTCCCCTCGCCGGCCGGGGCGTCGCTGGTGACCAGCTCGAGGAAGACGTCCTCGAACGACGCGCGGTCGGGGCGCACTTCCTCGATGCGCACGCCGCGCGTGACGAGCCAGGCCACGATCGTTGGGACGTCGCCGCCAGGCGCAATACGCACGGCGAGCCCGTCGCCGCGGCGCTCCACGCCAGCCACCGCGGCGCTCGCCGCCAGCGCGTCGACCATCGCGTCGTCGAGCCCGCTCCCCGCGACGTGCACGACCGCCGCCCCGTGTGCAGCCCGCAGCGCGTGCGGCGCCCCGAAATCGAGCAGTCGCCCCTTCCGGATCACGCCGACCAGCGCACACAACCGTTCCGCTTCCGCCAGGTTGTGCGTGGTGAGGAAGATCGTGACCCCTTCCTGCTGCGCGAGCTTCACGAGGTCGTCACGGAGCGACGCCGACGCCACGGGGTCGAGCCCGGCGGTTGGCTCGTCGAGGAAGACCAGCGGCGGACGATGCAGGACGGCGCGCGCGATGGCCAGCTTCTGCTTCATCCCGCGACTCCACCCCCCAACGGGCTCGTCACGACGGTCCCAGAGCCCAAACTGCGACAGCAGCTCGCGGATGCGCCCCTGGCGCTCGCGCCTCGGCATGCGCCACGCCCTGGCGTAGAAGTCGACGTTCTGCAACGCCGACAGGCGTTCGTACACGCCGTTGTGCTCGAGCAGCGCCCCCGCCTGCGCACGCACCTCGCCGCCGTGCGTGCGCGGATCCAGCCCGAACACCTCGGTGCTCCCCTCGGTGGGATCGAGAAGCCCCAGGAGGACGCGAATGACGGTGGTCTTCCCCGCGCCGTTAGGCCCCAGGAAGCCGAAGACCACACCACGCGGGACCTCGAAGGTGAGGCGGTCGAGCGCGCGAACCTTGGGAAAGTCGCGCACGAGCGCCGAGACGCGAATGGCGGGAGGCGTCATGCCGTCCGGGTCGCCGGAAGCGCACGCAGCGCCGCGCGCACCGGCGCGGCGTCCAACCCGTCGATGCGGAGCGGGAGGGCGACCAGCTCGTACTCCCCCGGCGCCACACCCGACAGGTCGAGATTCTCGAGCACCCAGGCCCCGCCGGCAAAGAGGCGGTGGTGCACGTCGAGCGAGCTGCTCTCGCGCTCATCGACCGACGGACAGTCGACGCCAAGGAGGCGGAGCCCGCGCTGCAGGAGCAGGTCGACGCACCGCGTGGCCAGCGCGGGCCAGCGCTCCGGGAAGGCGCCAGCCGCGATGCAACGCCCGGTTTGCAGGAGGAGGCGTTGCACGCGCTCGCCGTCCGCCAGCCCCAACTGCGCAACGTCGAGCGGGCCGTCGGACAATGTGACATCCACCACACGGCAGCGCCCCACAAAGGCTTCGAGCGGGAGCTGGTGCGAGGCTGGCCAGCCATCCTGCACGTGCAACGGCGCGTCGGCGTGCGTCCCCACGTGCGGGCTCCCCGAGATGCACGACAGGTTCACGCTCGACCCGCCGGCACGGCGAGCCGTCCAGCGGCAGTCGTACGGCGTGTCGCCCGGCCACTCGGGCGTCCCCGGGCGCAGGAGGATGCTGATGTCGTGGAGCGCCCGGTCGTTAGGTGGGGCGTCCGGGACGGCGGGGATCTTCATGGGGTGGGGAAGTCGGCGAGGAGTCTGGTGGCGCGGTGACGGCCGGGACGCGCCGCGCCCTGTCGGCGACGGCGCCGCGCTCAGAACGTCGAGACGTCGAGCGTCGTGAGGTCGTCGACGCGCATGGTCTCGGTCGTGTAGAACGGTTCGCCGTATCGCGTGCGAATGAGCGAGCCGTAATGCGCCGCCTGGTGCCGCACGATCTCGTACAGCGGCTCGCCGTTGGGGTACACCTCACCTGCCTGCACCGCGTCGTCGAACTGCGAGCCATAGCAGCGGATGGCGGCCAGCTTGTCGTCGAACGTCTCGGTGATGTCGACCACGAACGTCGGCTTGAGGTAGTCCTCGCGGTAGGTGATGCAGTGCACGACCTTGTGCGGGCGGAACGGGGCGAGGTCGTCCTCGAGCTTGCGCAGCCCGGCAACGAAGGTCGCGTCGCGGATCAGTTCAGCCGCAACGCGATGGTCGGGGTGGCGGCCAAAGGGGGCGGGGGCCGGCGCGATGACGATGCGTGGTTGCAACTGGCGGAGGGCACGCGCCACGAGGCGCCGTGTCTCCGGCGTGTTCGTGATCCCCGAATCGGGGAGCGCGAGCTGCTCGCGCGTGGCGACGCCGAGGATCGCGTTGGCCTCGGCCGCTTCCGCGGCGCGCAGCGCGGGCGTCCCCCGCGACCCCATCTCACCGGCCGTGAGGTCGAGGATACCCGTGCGCCGCCCCGCGCGCGCCGCCTTGATCAGCGTCCCGCCGCAGGTGAGTTCCGCGTCGTCGGGATGAGCGACGATCGCCAGGAGGTCGAGTGGCATGCGGGACAATTTACCCGCCGGTGAAGCCACTCGTGAGTCGTGCACGAGGGGAGCCTCCCCGGCGGGCGACTCATGTCCTGGCGCTCGCTGGGGAAAGCGGCTCGCCGTCGCGTTCACTCGTAGCGCAGCGCTTCGACCGGGTCGAGCCTCGCCGCGCGCCGGGCGGGGATGAGGCCAAAGACGAGGCCAATGCCGATCGAGACGAGGACGGCGATCACGGTGATCCCGATCGGCGTGGGGGCGGCCGCGCCCACCATCATCGCCGCCACCCGCCCGACCACCAGGCCAAAGACGATTCCGATCAGCCCCCCGATTCCGGTGAGCGTCGCCGCCTCGAAGAGGAACTGGAGCATGATGTCGCGGCGCGTGGCGCCTAACGCCTTGCGCACGCCGATCTCGCGCGTGCGCGACGTGACGGAGACCATCATGATCGCCATCACCCCGATCCCCCCCACCAGGAGCCCAACCGAGGACAGCGATACCATCACGAGGAAGAAGGCGCCGGTGAGTCGATTGAAGATCTGGAGGATCTGGTCCTGCGTGACGAAGTCGAAGTTGTTCTTGTCGGCCGGTCGCAGTCGCCGCATCTCGCGCAGGGCGACCATCACCGCCTCCTGCACCGCCGGCACCGAGACCGTCTCGCGCCCCTTCACCGCGATGAAGACGGCGTTCGACTTGTCCAGCGCGTACTGCTGGTCGGCCATGCGGAACGGGATGATGGCCGAGACCGAGACGCCCGGCGGCTGGAAGATGTTGTCCGCCGGGACGTAGAGCCCGATCACCTCGGCGGGACGCCCGCCCACGCGGATCACGTTCCCCAGCGGATTGCGCCGCCCGAACATGTCGCGCGCCAGGTCCTCCGGAATCACCGCCACGTTCGCTCCCGACGCCATCTCCTGCCGCGAGAACCAGCGCCCCAGCACCAGCTCCCCGCCAATGACGTCGGTGAAGTGGTCGTCGGCGCCGTAGATGCGGTTGGGTTGCGTGCGCACGTCGCCGAACTCGAGGCGCCCCTGCACGATGCCCCACATGCCGGCGTACTGCACCTCGGGAAGCTGGGCAATGCGATCCGCTTCCCGTAGTTGGAGGTCGGGACGAATCCGGATCCAGGCGGGGATCGCGTCCGGGTTCACCGGCATCTCGTTGTATGCCTTGAACACGTAGAAGATGCGTGGCCCGGCCTTCTCGATCGTCGAGACGATCTGCCCCTGGATGCCGTTGACGATCGTCGCCATCGACATCACCGAGCTCACGCCGATCACCACGCCGAGGATCGTGAGCCCGGCGCGAAGCTTGGCGGCTCGCATCGCCTCGAGGGCGATGACCACATTCTCTTGCAGCTGGTCGAGGATGCGCATTCGGCTACTCGGCGCGCAGCGCGGCAATCGGGTCCAGGCGCGCCGCGCGGCGCGCCGGATAGACGCCGAACAGGATTCCCACCCCCGTCCCCAGCGCCAGCGACAGCACCACCGACCACGCCGTCACGCGCGCCGGCAGCGGAGACGCCGCCGCAATGAGCGCCGCGAACGCCGCTCCCGACCCCACGCCGATCACCCCGCCAAATGTCGCAAGGACGATCGCCTCCCACAGGAACTGCCGCTCGATGTCGCGTGCGCGCGCCCCAACCGCCTTGCGTATCCCGATCTCATGTGTCCGTTCGCTCACCGCCATCAGCATGATGTTCATGATGACGATCCCCCCCACCACGATCCCGATCGACACCATCGCTGGGATAATCGCGAAGAGGAGACGCGTCAGCGTCTTCCAGAAGGCAACGAGCGCGTCTGACGTCTCGATCGAGAAGTCGTTCTCGTCGCTTGGGCGCAGGCCGCGCGCCACGCGCATCGCCTCTTCGGCGCGCGCCATGGCCGGTGCGACCTCGTCCGCCTTCTCCATCTTGACGCTGACCACCGTCGTGGTGCGACGCCCGTACAGCATCTCGAAGCGCGTGGTCGGCATGAGGACGTAGGTGTCGAACGACTGTCCCAGCACGCGCCCCTTGCCGGCGTTGACGCCGACAATCTCGAACTGCTCACCCATCACGCGGACCGTGCGCCCCACCGCGCTCACCCCCGGAAAGAGCGCCTCCGCCACGTCGTGCCCCACGACGATCACCGCGCGGCGCTGCGCCACGTCGAGGTCGGAGAGCGAGCGCCCCGCCTCGACGCGGTAGTCCTGCACCAGTTGGAACTGCTCGGTCACGCCAAACAGGATGACGTCGGCAATGCGCTGGTTGCGCCAGACGAGGTCGGCGCGCGGCGTTGGCCACCCCGACTGGAACGAGACGGCCTGCGCCTCGGGAATCGCCGCCTTGACCGCATCGGCGTCGCGCGGTGTGATCTTGGGGCGCCGGTTGATGCGCGAGATCTCGTCGTCGCTGATGCGACCGACGTTGATGGGTGTGCGGCGCACCTGGAAAGTGTTCGCCCCGATCATCGCGTCGGCGATGTTCTCCTTCACGAAGGCATTCATCCCCTGGATGATCGCCGTGACTGCCACGAGGAAGGCAACGGAGACGATGATGCCGAGCAGCGTGAAGAACGATCGCAGCTTGTTGGCGCGGATCTGTGCGAGCGCCATCGCGAGCACGTCGGCGAACAGCATCCCGGATCTTGCGAGAAGACGAGAGGACGAGAGGACGAGAAGACGAGAAGCATGCCCCAGCGAAGGCTGGGGACGAGGAGCTGCCCCGGCGAAGGCTGGGGACAGGGGGGGTCTCTGGTGAATCAATTGGGGGGAGATGCTTCGCCGCAAGCGGGGCTCACCCGGGGGCTGCCTACTCGTAGCGCAGCGCTTCGACCGGATCGAGGTTCGCGGCGCGCGCCGCCGGTGCCATCCCGAACAGGATACCGGTGAAGGCGCTGGCCACCAGCGAGGCGACGATGGCAGGGAGGGGGACGGTGGCGGGAATCGAGGTCCATGACCGGATCCCGATGGCCAGCAGCCCGCCGGCGATGAGACCCACGCCGGCGCCGATGCTGGTGAGCGTCGCACCCTCCACGAGGAACTGCCACAGGATCGTGCGCCGTGTGGCGCCGAGCGCCTTGCGCACCCCGATTTCTCGCGTGCGCTCGGTGACGGAGATCATCATGATCGCCACCACGCCAACGCCGCCCACCAGCAGCCCCACGGCCGAGAGGACGAGCATGACCAGGAAGAGCGCGCCGAAGATCTTGTTGAAGGTATCGGCGATCTTGTCCTGACCCACGAGGAAGAAGTTGTTCTGTTGCGACGGACGCAGCCCGCGCATGGCGCGCATCGTCGCCGTGACCTCGTCCATCGCTTCGCCGCGCGTGAAACCGGCGCGCGGCTTCACGTTCACCATCATCCCGCGCATCCACACGTTGAGGCGGCGGCGCGCCGTTTCGGCGGGGGTGATGATCTTGGGCGTCTCGGGACCGCGCCCGTCCAGCGACTTGAGGAAGCCGGCGCGCGTCTGGTAGATGCCAATGACGGAGAACTGCTGTCCGTCGACCATGACCTGCTTGCCGATGGGGTCCGACTGGCCGAACAGCTTCTTGGCGAGCGTGTCGTTGAGGATCGCGACGGGGGCCGCGTTGGATGCTTCCTTCTCGGTGTAGTTGCGCCCCGGATAGATGTCGCCGCCGTCTGTCGTGAGCCACTCGGCGCCGTACGCCTCGAGGTTCACCGACTCGAACGACGTGTCCATGTAGCGAATGGAGGCGTTGCCGAAGAGCCATGGCGACGCGGCACCAACCGAGGGGAGCGCGTTGATGGCGCGCCATTCCTCCATGGTGATGGACGGATAGCGCCACTCGGGACAGTTCTCCTCCGTTCCGTCGCAGGCGTTGATCCCGACGTCGTTGCGGCGCACCATGAAGGCGTCGCCGCCAAAGGCGTCGAGGTCCGACTGGAACGAGAGCGTGACGCCGTGGATGGTCGCCGCCATGGCGACGACGACGAAGACGCCGACGGCGACGCCAAGGATGGTGAGCGCGGCGCGCACCTTGTTGGCGCGAATGGCGTCCAGCGCGATGGCGACGCCTTCCAGCGTGGCCTGCAGCGAGGCGGCAAACGACGACTTCATTCCTGGCGCAGGGCAGCGATGGGGTCGAGCCGCGCGGCGCGGCTGGCGGGGTAGATCCCCGCGACGATCCCGACGCCGGCGCCGAGGACGACGGCGGCGGGGATGGACCAGTAGGCGACGCCGGCGGGGAGCGGCGACACGGCGGCGATGAGCTTGGCGATGGCGATGCCTAACGCGATCCCGATGGCTGCGCCCAGCACGCTCAACGACGCCGCTTCCACCAGGAACTGCCGCATGATGTCGCGCCGCCGGGCGCCTAACGCCTTGCGGATCCCGATCTCGCGCGTGCGCTCGGCCACCGCCACCAGCATGATGTTCATGATCACCAGCGCGCCGACGATGAGCCCAATGGCGGGCAGCGCGGTACCGAAGGCAATCAGCTTCCCCTTGAGCTCATTGAAGAACTGCATCGCCGTGGCCGACGACTCGACGGTGAAGTTGTCCTTCTGCCCCGGCCCCAGGTGGCGAATGCCGCGCATCAGGGCGCGCACTTCCTCCATGGCCTCGTTGAGGATGACCGGGTTGGGCGACTGCACCACGAAGGCGCGCACGTCGCCGCGCGGATTGGTGACGCGCGCCAGCGACGAGGTGTACGGGGCAATCGCGAGGCGATCGAGCGAGAAGCCGAACACCGATCCCTGCGGCTCGATGACGCCGATCACCTGAAAGCTCGTCCCGCCCATGCGCAGTTCGCGCCCGAGCGGGTCGAGGCCGGGGAAGAAGTGCGTCGCCGCCTCCGAGCCGATCACGACCACCTTGCTCCCCAGCGTCACTTCCTGCGCCGTGAAGGCGCGGCCGGAGGAGAGCTTGTACTTCTTCAGCGTGAAGTACGTCTCCTCGGCGGTGACCGTTTGCACCTGCTTGGGGCGCGCGAACGGCGACGACGCGTAGGCAAACGTCATGTTCTCGATCGACGAGAGCATGCTGGCGGGAAGGACGGCGCGCACCTCGTCCACTTCGGACTTGTAGAGGCGCGGCCGGCGCTGCATCTCGCGCCACTCCGCCTCGGAGTGATCGCCAAACTCGCCGCCGGCGCGCCGCAGCGTGAACGTGTTCACTCCAAGCAGCGCGCCGGCAAAGTCCTCCTGCACATAGCGGCTCATCCCCTCCACGATGCTGACGACGGCGATGAGGAACATGACGCCGATCATCACCCCGAGCAGGGTGAAGAAGCTCTTCAGCTTCTGGACGCGAATCTGGGCAAAGGCGAGCCGGACTGCCTCGAGAAACGGCACGAGAGGGCGGGGACGGCCGGGTCTACTGGATGCCCATCGACTGCTTGAACGCCGAGCGACGATCGTCGCTGGCAATCACGCCGTCGCGCAGCACCACCACGCGACGCGCATGCGCCGCGATGTCCGGCTCGTGCGTGACCATGATGACGGTCTGCCCCGAGTCGGCGAGGCTTTCGAAGACGCGCATGATCTCCTCCGACGTGGCCGAGTCGAGGTTACCGGTCGGTTCGTCGGCCAGGAGGATGGACGGGTTGTTGACCAGGGCGCGCGCAATGGCGACGCGCTGGCGCTGGCCGCCGGAGAGTTCGTTGGGGCGGTGGTGCATGCGCGTCTCGAGTTGCACCTGCTCCAGCGCCTTCTTCGCCCGCCGCTTGCGCTCGTCGGACGAGATGCCGGCGTAGACGAGCGGCAACTCGACGTTGTGCAGCGCCGTGGCGCGCGGGAGGAGGTTGAACGTCTGGAAGACGAAGCCGATCTCCTTGTTGCGCACGCGGGCCAGCTCGTCGTCGCTCATCTTCGAGACCATCATCCCGTTGAGCCAGTACTCGCCGGCGGTGGGAGTGTCGAGGCAACCGATGAGGTTCATCAGCGTCGACTTGCCCGAACCCGACGGGCCCATGATGGCCACGTACTCGTTGCGCCGGATCGCGAGGTCGACGCCGCGGAGGGCGCGGACCACCTCGCCCCCCATGTCGTACTCGCGCTTGAGCCCGCGCGTCACGATGACCCAGTCCTTGCCCGGCGTCTCGCCGGGCGACATGACGACCGCCTGCCGTTCCGCCGTCGAGCTGAGAGGGTGCTCGCCCGTGGTGCTCAGTCGCCCGTCGCCGCCGTGGATGTCGCTCACGTCTTCGCTCCCGTCTCGGTCTTCTTGTCCTTGTCGGGCTTGGGCTCCTTGACCAAGGCCCCATCCTTCAACTCGCGAATGGCCTGGTAGGTGCCACCCACGATCTTCTCGCCGTCCTTCACGCCGGTGACGACCTCGAAGTACTTGTCGCCGGCAATCCCGACCTTAACGGGGCGGAAGGTGACTTTGTTGTCGGTCCCGACGATGAACACGCCCTCGGCGTCCTTCTTCCCCACTTCCTTCTTCTTCGCCTGTCCGGGGGCGCCCGCGGTGTCGGCGCTCAGCTCCTCGTTCTCGCGCACCGTGAGGGCGATGATCGGGATGGTGAGGACCTGTGTCCGCGTATCAGTCACGATCTTGGCGGTGGCCGAGAAGTCCGGGCGCGTCTCGGCGGGCGGGTTCACCAGGCGGATCTTCACCTCGTAGTCGATTGCCTGCTCCGTGCTGCTGGAGGCGGCGGCGGTCGCCTTGACCGAGCTGTTGGAGATCTCGACCACCTTGCCGACGAAGGTCGTGTCGGGGAAGGCGTCGATCTGGATGACGGCGGAGTCGCCGAGCGAGATGCGCGCGACGTCGGTCTCGTCGACCTTCACCTTCGTCTCGAAGACCGAGAGGTCGGCGATGGTGAGGAGCGTGGCCGCATCCTTGTTGAACGTTCCCGGGACGGCGGTCTCGCCCTGCTCGACGGCGAGCCGGGTGATCTTCCCCGTCATCGGGGCGAGGATCGTGGTGCGCGCCAGGTTGCTGCGCGCCTCGCGGAGCGACGCGGCCGACTGGTCGGCGTTCTGGTTGGCCGACTCCAGGAGCGCGGTGTTCACTTCCACCGCCGTCTTGAGCTGCTCCAGCGACTCGTCGGAGATGAGCGCCGCGTTGGTCTTCTTGATCTCCATCGAGCGGTCGTAATTGCGCTCGGCCTGGAGGAGGTTGGCCTTGGCCTGTGCGGCCGAAGCCTTGGCCGACGCCACCGCGGCCTCGGCGCGCTGCACCGCGGCCTGGTATTGCGCCGGGTCGATCTCGAGGAGGAACTGCCCCTTCTTCACGACCTCGCCTTCCTTGACCGCCAGGCGCACGATGCGTCCGGAGATGTCGGCGGCGACGTCGACCTTGGTCACCGGTTGCACCTGGCCGCTAGCGGTCACCGAGGCCACGAGGTCGCGCTTCTGCACGGTTTCCATGCGGACTTCGGTCGCCTTGTCGCCGCTCCTGGCCTTGGCGGCAAGCGCACCGCCCACGGCCGCGACGACCACGATCCCCAGTCCCCACTTCATGCCTTTGCTCATTGCACTCGTCCTCGGTTAGCGAAGCGCCCGGCCCACCGCGGACTCGAGCGCGGCGAAAGCCTTGTGATAGTCGTAGATCGCATTGATGCGATCGGTCTCGGCGCGCTCGTAGTCACTGCGCGCCTGGGTCACGTCCACGAAGGTGTTGGCTCCCACGCGAAAGCGCTCCTGCGCCAGCGCCAGCGCCTCGCGCGCGGCCACGGTGTTCTGTTCCTGCAGGCGGACGGTCTGGTACGCGGTGACCAGGTTGCGATGCGCCGAAGTCACGTCGGCGGTGAGCTTGAGCTCCTGGTCGCGCACGCGGTAACGCGCGTCGTTGCGGCTGGCGGCCGCTTCCTGGATCCGCTGCTCGCGCGTGAAGCCGTCGAAGATTGGCAGCGAGAGCTGCGCCGAGAGCTGCAACGGCGAGCGCGTCATCTTGAACGGGAACTGCGCGTTCGCGTCGCGCATGGCCGCGGCCATCGCGTCGGTAAAGACGATCGCGCCGCATTGCTGGAGAATGCTCGGCAGCCCGGCGCCGCGGCGCAGCGAATCCTGCGAAAGGCAGGACTTCTGCTGGGCGAGGGCGCTGGCCCGCGAGTCGTTGATGCTCCCGTCGATGTTGCGCAGTTGCTGCGAGAAACCGCTCACGCCCGAGCTGAGCGCGAGCGACGGGAAGTACGCCGAGCGCGCGCTCGACACCTGGATGTCACTCGCCCGCTCGCGCGAGCGCAGCGCCTGCAGCGCCGGGTTCCCGCTGCGCGCCTGCCCCAGCAGCGCCTGCAGCTCGAGCTTGGGCTCCTCGACCGTGAACTGCGAGGTGAGCGTCACCCCCGCCGGCTGCTCCACGCCGATCTGCTGGAACAACCGGAGCTTCTCCACCTCCACCGCATTGCGCTCGCGCAGCACCGCCACCTGCTGCTGCCCCACCTGCACCTCGGCGCGCCGCACGTCGAGCGAAGTGGCCGCCCCCACCTGCTGCCGCGCGCGGGCCAGCTCCAGCTGCGCCTGCGTGGACCGAAGCAGCGTGTCCTGGAACGCCGCGCGCGCCTGCGCCTGCAGCACGCTCAGGTACTGCGTCATCACGTTGCTGCGCAGCGTCGCCTCGGCGCTCGACATCTCCGACTCCGCCGCCGACAGGTTGGCGGCTTGCTGCTTGCGCGCCAACCACGTGGCCGCGCTGATCGCCAGGTCGACCCCGATGTCGGCGCTCGAGGAGAGGACGTCCGAGGTGGAACCGAAGGCCTGACCGGCGAAGAACTGCTGGCGCCCTTCGCGGTAGCTCGAGCCGAACGACGTACGCACCGACGGAAGGAGCTGCCCCCTGGCCGCTCGCAGCGCCGCGGCTGCGCGCTGCCGGTTGGAACCCGTCTGCAGGTAGGTGGGGTTGTTGCGGACTGCCAGACGGATCGCTTCGTCGAGCGTAAGCACAGGACCGCTCGCCTGAGGCGCCTGGGCCACCGCCTGGGACAGGGGCGCCGCGCCAAGGAAGAGCAGGGTGCAGATCAATCGTCGCATGGAATGCCGGAGCGAAGGGGTGGTGAAGTCTGCTGCCTGTACGGCGCAGGAAAATGCAGGGTTTCAACGACAACGCTCCGCGCGACGCGGAGCGTTGGGTTGGACATCGGCCAGGCGCCCGATCGTTGACGTGGTGCCGCCGGCGTCGTGCCGCGCCCGGTCGCGATCGGCTACGGCGCGGGCGGGTCGTCGCGCAGGGCGACGAGGTTGCGCGACGGGATCGCGACCTTGAGCACGCGCCCCTTGGCGTCGACCCAGAGTTCGCGCGCGTCGCCGCTTGGCTCGGTCAGCGTGATGTGGCGCGCGTCGACGTCCTTGGTCCCGATCGTCACCCGGTCGGAGCCCGCGTTCGAGATCTTGAGCACGAGTTGCACGTTGCGGCGCGGGACGACGATGGCCACGCTGGTCGCGTTGCTCCGGCGCGCCACGAAGAAGTACTGGTGGAAGACGTCGTCGTCGAGAATCAGGGCGCCGTCGGTGACGATGTACTCCTTGGCCGACTCGCCGCGCGCGTTGTTGATGCGCGCACTCACCCGCCCGCGCGTGATTTTCCCGCTCCAGCGTTCCGAGCCGGCGGTGCTCCCCCGGCTCTCCACCTGATAGTCGGATGGGGCACCCAGCGAGTCGGAGTGCAGGGCGGGGGTCAACCGCCGGTCGCCGAAGACGACCGTGGCGCGCGCCACGTACTCGAGCGCTCCGCTTGCCCCGGGTGTCCCCTCGATCCGGAAGTCCTCACGCCCCGTGCGCATGTTCCCCACGGTGATCGTGAAGCTCCCCTGGTCGATGATCTGGGCGCTCTGCGCGGACGAGTTCGACGGAGCAAGGAGCGCCGCCGACGCAACGAGGAGCGCCGCCGGGGTGAACGGAACGGCGCCGGCCGGCACGAGACGCAGGGCGCGAAGCCCGAAGTGTCGAATGATCATGGCAGTAAGATAGTACCCCGTCCCTGCAGACCCGTTCATCCCATTCGGTCGTCACCCGCTTCAGTCGTCGGCGCTCGGCGGGGCGAGGAGGATCCGGTCGCGGATGCGGGAGTAGATGCGGGCGTAGATCGCCTTTCCGGTCTCGGCGCTTGCCAGCGATGGGCGCCCGATGGAGCCGGCGCTCCCCCGCGGGACCCTGAGTGACTGGCGCCGGTATCGCCCAAGCGCCTCAGGGGTGATCATATAGTCCTGCGCCAATTCCATCTTCACCAGCGCGGGGGCCAGGTACAGCAGGAGCGAGGTATCGACCTCGTCGCCGTGCAACGGCCCCACCCCGCTCACCGTCAGGTCGGAGAGATTGATCGCGAGGATGTCGACCACCCGCACCCGCGCCCCCTTGGTGATGACCGTCGACAGCGCTTCCTGATGTCCCTCGTGCCCGTGGGCGGTCAGGAAGACGAACTCGCGAACGCCCCCGGCCTCCCAGGCGTCGGTGAGGTCGTTGAGCGCGCGCAGGAGTGTCTTGCGCCGGAGCGTGGCGTTGCCGGGTACGACGCGCTCATGATCGGAGTTGACCCCGTACTCGACCGTTGGCGCGCGCAGCAGTCGCAACTCCGCCGAGAGATCGTCGGCGAGCCGGTCGACGATGATCGTATCGACCCCCATCGGCAGGTGAGGACCGTGCTGCTCGCATGTCCCGACCGGGATCAGGAGACGGGGATCACGCCCGAGCACCTCCGCCACTTCGTCCGGGCGGAGTTCCTTGAGGCGAAGCGGATGGGAATACCCTGTTGGATCGGGGAGCATGTCGTCGGCATCGGGTGAACGCGCCTCGAGCGCGTCCGCGGCACTCCGGGATCGCGTGACGAACCTGGCGTGGCTGGCGAGCACGGCGGGCGCCATCGCGCTCGGCGGGTGGTGGCTGCGCTCGTGGGGCGAACCTTATCTCATCGCCACGTCGGGAGCCATCGCCGTCTCCCTGTTCCTGGTCGTGGTGGCGCGCGGCGGGCGCCGACTCCCCATGGTGACGGCGGTTGCGGCGCTGGCCTGGTTCGCGGCCCAGGGGTGGCTCGCTCGCCGCGACTTCCACCGGCTCGACACCGATTGGGCGGGATACGAGGGCGAGCGGGCCGAGCGCGCGGAGGCCGCTTTTGGCTCGGCGGTCGCGACCGACCTCGAGACGTTGGCGGCGGCGGCGGCGCGCGCGCTGGACATTCCGTCCGATGTGTCGGCGCGCTTTGGCCGTCTCGAGGACGAGCTGCCGTCGCGCGCGTTGGGGGAGACGTCGGCGGTGGTGTTCGAGGGTGAGCTCGAACTCGCCTGGATGGGGCCCGTGCGCATCGCGGTCGATTCGCTCACCGCCCCCACCGGCGTGGCGTGGAGCGAGTTCTACACGGTCGCCTATGCCACGGCATCGCGCGGCGCGCGACGCGCCGTGATGATGCGCGTCCTGGCCGCGGCGCCGCCGGCTGACCGCCTGGCGCCGAGCATGGCCGGGATCCTGTCGGTGCGCGAGGAAGTGGGCGCGCTGACGTTGTTGCGCGCGTCGGGGGAGGGCTTTCACCAGGTGGCGGCCGGCGCGCTCTCCTCGCTCTGGGTCAAGGCCGAGCTGCTGGGGGTGGGACCGGCCCGCCTGCGCGTGGAGGAGCGCACGCGGTTGCAGGGGGCAATGGCGATCGCCGTGGCGCTGCTGGCCCTCCTGGCGGTGGCGTGGCGGCGTCCCGCGCCGGCGTGGCGCCGCTTCGCCACGTTAGGCGTGGCACTCGCCCTGGTGTGGCGGCTCCCGCTGTCGTCGCTCTCGAACAGCATTCCCGCCTTCGATCCATCGTTCTTCTACTCGGCCAGCGGCGGGGCATTTACCGCCAGCGTGGGGGCATTGGCGCTGGCGGGGGCCATCGCCGTCCTCGCGGTCTTCGCCGTACGGCGGCTGCGGGGCGGGAGATTGTCGCGCTGGCTCGCGCCGCTGGTGGTGATGGCAATCGCCTCGTTAGGTCCCTTCCTCCTGCGGGACCTGGCGCGCGGGATCACCCCGCCGTCGCGCGGGATTCCCGTGACGCTCTGGGTGGCATGGGAGGTGGCGCTCTTCCTCGTCGCCACGGCATTGCTGCTGGCGATGGTCCGCGCCGGGCGACTCGTCCTCGGCGCCACGCGTGGCGTCTCGCCCGTCGTTGCCCCGGCGCTGGCCGCGGCGGCGGCGGTCGCGGCCCCCGTCTTGTGGAGCGCCCCCGGGCGGTGGCCCGGATGGTATCCCGCGGTGTGGATCGTGTCGCTGGCCGCGCTGGCACTGGCACGGCGCACGCGCGGCTACTTCCTCTACGCCTCGTTTGTCGCCGCCTGCGGCGCCGCCACCCTCGTGTGGGGCTCGGTGTCACGCGAACGCGTGCGGCTGGCGGAGCGCGACATGCGCGGGTTGACCGTGGCCGACTCGGAAACGGAGCGACTGCTCATGCGGCTCGCCCAGTCGCTGCAGCAGACGCCACCGCCGCGCACGCGCGTCGACCTCCTGCGCCTCTACATCGCCTCGGACCTCGCGGCCTCCGGCAATCCGATGGAGCTGGCCACGTGGCGCGCCGGATTGGAGCTCCCCGATGCCGAGCTTGTGGTGGCGGACTTCGAGCGGCGTGCGGAGGGGGAGCGCGACGCCGTCGCCGAGGCGGCTTCCAGCGGCCGCGCCGTCGTTCGCGGCATGTCGTCGGGGCAGGGCGTGCAGCTGGTGCTGGCGGCCCCGGTGGACTCCGAGCATGTGGTCACGGTCGTCGTCTCGCCGCGCACGCGCCTCATTGCCGACGATCCCTTCGCCTCGCTGCTCGGCCTCGATGCCCCCAACATCGTCGAACCGCCGTATCGCCTGGCGGTGGCCTCGCTCGCCATCGATGCGCAACTGGACGAGTCGCCGCAGTGGGTGCGGCTGGGCGATGAGTTGCACGGGGACTGGCGCGTGGGCGGGGCGCGCGGCTTCGTGCGCGCCCACGTGGAGGTGGAACTGCGATCGCTCGATGCGCTGGTGCAGCGCGGCGCACTCCTCGTGCTGGTCGACCTGCTGGTCGTGATTGCCCTGTGGACGCTGGCCGCTGCGGCTGACGGCGCCCTGTGGCGGTGGGCGCGCATTCGGCTGCGTCGGTGGCATGCGTCGTATCGCACGCGCCTGACGGCCGCGGTCTTCGTGGCCTTCATCCTCCCGGCCGCGGCCTTTGCCATCTGGACATACCGTCGGCTGCAAGACGAGGATCAGCTCTCGCGCGAGCTCCTGGTGCGCGAGACGCTGCGCGCCGTGGCCGCCACCAGCGACCTGGGGCGGTTGTCGCAGGAGGGTGACCGGCTCGACACGCCGCTCTTCCTGTACAACGGCGGCCGCCTCACGAGGTCGAGCGACGAGCTGTACGACGCGCTGGTGCCGCTGGGGCGCTACCTGGACCCGGTGGCGGCGCAGGGCGTGGCGTTAGGCGACGAGGTGGCGGCCAGCCGCCGCATCACCGTGGGCGGGATCACCACGCTCGTGGGGTATCGCGTGCTGATGGATACGCGCGCCGAGCGGATCATCCTCGCCGCGCCGGCGCGGCGGAGCGAGCAGACGCTCGAGCGACAGCACAGCGATCTTGGCGTCCTCGTCGCCTTTGCCACGGCCTTGGGGGCGCTGGCCGCGCTCTGGCTCAGCGGGGTGGTGGCCCGCGGCTTCGCCGCGCCCATCGGGGCGTTGCGTGACGCCGCGATCGACGTGGCGGAGGGGCGCGTCGCGCTCCCCTCGCTCGGCTCGCGCCCGCCGTACGAGTTCCGCCCCGTGTACGACGCGTTCCGGCAGATGGTGACTGACCTCGGGGCGTCGCGCGCGGCGCTGGAGGCCGCGCAGCGGCGCACCGAGGCGGTGCTGCGCAACGTGGCGTCGGGCGTCATTGCCTGCGACGTGGAGGGGCGGGTGACGCTCGCCAACGCGCAGGCCGACCGTATCCTCGGGCGTGCGGTAGCGCAGGGCGAGTCGCTGGCCTCGCTCGGCATCGCCACGCTCGACGTGCAGCTGACGGCGTTCGCGCGCGACCCCTCGCGGAGCGACGACGCCGGCTTCTCGCTCGGGCACCGCGGGCGCGACCTTCGGGTGCGCCTCACGAGGCTTGCGGCTGGCGGCGGCGGTGTGGTCATCACCCTCGACGACGTGACCGACCTGGCCCGCGCCCAGCGTGTCTTTGCCTGGGGCGAGATGGCGCGCCAGGTGGCGCACGAGATCAAGAACCCGCTCACCCCCATCCGGCTCGGCGTGCAGCACCTGCGCCGGGCACGCGCCGACCAGCGCGCCGACTTCGATGCCATTCTCGAACGGAATGTCTCGCGCATCCTGGCCGAGATCGACCGGCTGGATGAGATTGCCCGGGCCTTCTCGAAGTTCGGCACCGCCCCGCTCGAGCGCGATCGCGGCGTCCCCACCGATGTCGCCGCCGTGCTGCGCGACGTGGTGGCGCTCGAACGGATGGGCGACTCCGGCGTCGACTGGGTCCTCGATGACGCAGACGACGTGGCGTGGGGCCTCTCGCACGGCGACGAACTGCGCGAAGTGATCCTCAACCTTCTCGAGAACGCGCGACATGCCAACGCGACGCGAGTCGTCTCGCGTATCGTGCGCGGGGCGAGCGCCGTGGTCCTCGAGGTGGCGGACGACGGCGACGGCATTGCACCCGACGCACTCCCGCGCGTCTTCGAGCCGCACTTCTCCACGCGCACCAGCGGGAGTGGGCTCGGGTTGGCCATCTCCAAGCGGTTGGTCGACGCCTGGGGGGGCTCGTTGCACATCGGGCCCGGTGAAACGCGCGGGACAATCGTTCGCGTGACGCTGGCTCCGGCGCCCTCGCCGTAACAGCTTTCTCCCATGCCAGCCACCCCGTACAACGGCGTCCGGGCGGTTCGCCCGTCGCACGATTCGCTCGACACTCCCAACCGCGTGTCGTACGACCTGCCGGTGCACCTGCGCGAGTGGGAACTCCCGCCCGAGTGGGCCTGGGGGAGCGAAGGGGTCTACATGGAGTACCGGCACTACCAGGAGGTGCGCGACGCGCTGGGGCGTTCGCTCTCCCTGGTGAGCGTCCCCGATCCCGCGCACGTGGGCTGGCTGGCGCGCGAGGCACGCTACCTCGCGCACCGCAACCATCCGGCCATTCCCACCACGTACCACTACTGGGCCCCGCACACCTCCACCAGGCGCGGGCCCGGGTACCTGCGCCGCTGGATCTCGTCGGAGACGATCGGCGCCCGCGTGCGCCGCACCGGGCCGGAGGACATTCCGGCCATCATGCGCATGCTGCGCGCCGTTGGGTCCACGCTGGCGTACCTGCACGACTCGGGGCAGGTGCACGGCGGGATGTCGCCGGAGGTGGTGTGGGCGTCGCCGTCTGGGCGCTATTGGGTGTTAGGGTGGCAATGGGCGATGGCGAAGGGCGAGGTCCCGGCGGGGCTGCGCCCCGACCGCCGCTGGACGCCGATGCCCCCGGAGTGGGACGACGAGTGGCTCCCCACGCACGCGTCGGACCAGTGGCAGCTGGCGGCCACGTGCTTCCTGGCCATCACCGGGGAAATGCCGCCCTCGCGCGAGGCGCCCCCCATTCGCCTGCTGCGCCCGGAATGTCCGCAGGCGCTGGCCAACATCGTCGACCAGTCGCTCATCCCCGACCCCGCGCTGCGCCACCGATCGGTCACGTCGATGTTGCGCGCGCTGGAACGCGTGAGCGGGACACGCTCGATGTTCGTCAGTGCGCCCGCCATTCCCTCGGCGCTCAGCGACGAGGGGCGCCTGCGCTGGGCGGTGGGCGACGACTACGAGATCCTCGGCTTCCTGGGGAAGGGGACCTTCGGGTCGGTGTGGCGCGCGCGCGACCTCTCGCTCGAGCGCGAGGTGGCGCTCAAGATGTTGCACCCGGCGGTGGCCGAGGACGAGCGCGCCGTGGGGCGCTTTCGGCGCGAGGCGCGGCTGGCGGCCATGCTTGCGCATCCGGCCATCATCCCCATCTACGACTGGGACGCGCGCGGCGAGGTGACGTGGTACACGATGGAGCTGGCCGAAGGGGGGTCGGTGGCCGAACTCGTGGCGCGCGCCGGCCCGCGCCCGTTCGAGGAGATCGCCCCGCAGGTCGACGCCATCCTCGATGCGCTCAACGCCGCGCACACCAACGGCATCATCCACCGCGACCTCAAGCCCGAGAACATCCTCATCGATCGCTACCGTCGCTGGCGCATCACCGACTTCGGCATCGCCAAGGGTGAGGACGAGCCCACCGGCACCACGGGCACCCCGGCCTTCGCCGCCCCCGAGCAGATCCTGGGGGAGGCACAGGGCGCCTCGGTCGACTGCTTCGGCGTGGCGGCCATCGTGTACTACGTCATTTGCGGCAAGCCGCCGTTTGACGGGCACGACGCGCAGGCACTGCTCGCCCAGCAACTCGGCGCGCGATACGACGAGTCGCTCCTGCCGCCGCCGCTCGTCGCCTTCATCAAGCAGGGGCTCGCCCCCGAGCCGGCCAAGCGCTTTGCCGATGCGGGGGCCATGAAGCGCTCGTGGCAGGGTGTGGTGGAGGAGATGGAGCGCGAAGCGCGCCGCGGCGATACGTGGTGGGGGCGCGTCCTGGGATGATGTACCGGGGCACCACCGCCTGACGCGACGCCGCATGCCTGCCCCCCCGCACGGGGCGCAGGCACGCCGTCGCGCGCGTCAGCGATCCCCGTCGAGCACCGAGCCCAGCACGCCCAGGACCGAACCTTCCTCCCGCCTCCCGCCGCCGGCGCGAGGTGCCGCCGCAATGATGCGGTCGGCCAGTCGCGAGAAGGGGAGCGTCTGCAGCACGACGCGACCGGGCCCCGTCAGCTGCATGAAGAAGAGTCCCTCGCCGCCAAACAGCGCCGTCTTGATCCCGGGGACCATCTGGATGTCGTACTGCACCGTGGGCTGCATCGCCACCAGGCAGCCCGTGTCGACGCGAAGCCGCTCGCCCGCCGCCAGGTCGAGCTCGAGCAGCGTCCCCGAAGCGTGCAGGAAGACGAGCCCGTCGCCAACGAGCTTCTGCAGGATGAACCCCTCGCCGCCAAAGAAGCCGGCGCCGATGCGACGCGTGAAGGCGATGGAGACGTCGACGCCGCGCGCCCCGCACAGGAACGAGTCCTTCTGCGCAATCAGCGTCCCGCCCCACGACCTGAGGTCGACGGGTTGGATCTTGCCGGGATACGGCGCCGCGAATGCCACGTCGCGCCGGACCGTTGCCGCGTTGGTGAACCAGGTGACGAAGAACGAGTCGCCGGAGAGGACGCGCTTGCCGGCTTGCATCAGTTTGTCGAAGAGCCCGCCGCCGCGTCCCGTCTGGTCGAGCGACGTGGCCATCGTGATGCCGTCCTGCATGTACATCATCGCCCCCGCCTCGGCCACCACGGCCTCGCCCGGGTCGAGCGTGATCACCACGCCCTGCAGGTCGTCGCCAATCAATCGGTAGTCGATCTCGTCTGCTCGCATGTTGGCCGTGACGTGTGTGTGGCGGACGCGGTCGCCGGGCCCCGAGCCGCGGCGATGCACGAACGCGTGCGGCGGTGGCCGCCGCGGTCGCTGTTTCGGGAAGAGAACGACCGCCTCGCGCGAACGGTAGGGGCGCCGGCGCGTGGGGACGCGCGCGAGCGAGTGCGTGCGGCACCCCGTCGGCCGCACTAGCTTGGTGGTCATGCCTACCTCGCCCCGCCCCTTGGTCACTGCTGGTGCCGCGCGCGCCGCCGCAGTCGCGTTGTGCCTCGTCACGCTGTTCGGCGCCGGGTGCTCGTCAGACGATACGAAGACGGGGGAGGGGGCATCGCCTCAGGCGAGCGCCGGCGCACCGGCGGCGACTTCCGCCGCCGCCAACGGAAAGCCGGCGTGCCCCATGGAGGGCGACTGGACGCCATGCGCCGTCGAGGATCGCCTCACGCACTCGGGGGTCGTCTTCACGAAGAAGCCGGAGAGCGTGACGCTCCCGTTCTTCTCGGTGCCCGGCACCAGCTATGAGATCGGCAACCCCGAGCACGAGGCGCTGATCTTCCTCTATCCGTCGGCGCAGGCGCGCGAGCGCGACACGGCGGCGCTCGATAGCGCCAGCGCCTCGCCCAAGGGGACGCGTCACGCGTGGCGCACGCCGCCCACGCTCGTCACCTCGAACAACATGGCGGCGGTGATCCTCAGCCTCAACGACCGGACGGTCGAGCGCCTGGCCCTCGCCCTGGGGGCGGGACTTCCGCAGCCGGCGAAGCGTTAGGCGCCGGCGGTCGGGGCGCGTCACGCGGCGCGTCACGCGGCGCATCGCGCGGCACGTCACGGGAGACCTCGCGCGGCGCGCCGCGGGCACTGCGCGCTCCGAGCGTCGCCAGGCGACCGGGGACGATGGCGTCGGCGCCGTAACGCGAGCGCAACGTGTCCACCGCGCTGGCCAGGGCGCGGTCCCTCGCGGTCTCCAGCGTCGCCACGGCGGGGGCGTCCCCAAAGAGCGAAAGCTGGCCCTCGCCCTCCGCGCCGTCCGCGTCGTCGCCAAGCCCGGAGAGTCCCACCCCCAGCAGGCGCGCCGGCGTTCGTCGTGCACCCCGCAGCTTGTGCAACAGCTCTCGCGCCACCTCGAGGATCACGCGGTCGGCGACCACCGGCGACTCGAGCGTCCGGCTCGCACGGCGGATGCGGAAGTCGGCGTCCTTGACCTTCACGCTGATCGTGCGTGTCGACAGCTCCCTCGCCCGCAGGTCCGACGCCACCTTCGTCACCAGGCGCACCAACTCCACGCCCAGCACCGAGTCGTCGTTCACGTCATCGTGAAACGTGTCCTCGTGGCTGACGCTCTTTGGTCGTTCGCGCGCCACCACCTCGACGCTCCCGATCCCCCTGGCGCGCTCGTGCAGCCACCGGCCGGCGCGCTCACCCAGCATGCGCTCCAGGGCGGGAATCCCGGCGGCGAGGACATCCGGTACCGAACGCAGCCCCAGCGCCTCGAGGCGGTCGCGCAGCCGCGGCCCCACCCCGGGAATGTCGCCGAGCGGCACCTGCTGCATGAAGTCCCCCTCCGCCCCCGGCGCGACGACGAAGACGCCCGTCCCCGCACTTCCCGGTTTGGGCTTCCCGAACTCGACGGCGAGCTTGGCGATGAGCTTGTTGGTCCCGCCACCTAACGAGACGGTGAGTCCGGTGGCGGCGCGCACGGCGTCGCGGATCCGGTGGGCCACCTCGCCAAGCGGCGCCTCGCGGTACAGCGCCTCGGTGCCGGAGAGGTCCAGGTACCACTCGTCGATGCTGGCCGCCTGCACCACGGGAGCGAAGCGATGCAGCACCGCGGAGATCTCGCGGCTCTTGCGCCCGCACGCGCCGCGCGGCACGGGGACGCACATCGCCTGCGGGCACAACCGCACCGCGCGCGCCATGGGCATCGCCGACCGCACGCCGAACCGACGCGCCTCGTACGACGCCGAGCACACCACGCCGCGCGAACCCGGGGCCCCCCCGACGATCAGCAGCTTCGCCTTGCCGGCGCCGTCGGGATCCACCATGCGCGCGACCGCGACAAAGAAGGCGTCGGCATCCACGAGGAGGATGCGGCGCGGTCGCGCGTCGGTCGGCGCGGCGTGCGTGGACAGTCCGGAGGCGGAACGCATGGTGACGTCGTGCAAGATACCAAGCGCCGCCCTCCACCGGAGGAAGGGCGGCGCTCCCGGCGAGTATCGGCGTGTCCCGCGCGCCGGCGCGAGGCTCGCCCGACCGCGTTAGGCGTCCGCCGCCGAGCTGGCGGCCGGCGAGGCATCGGCCCCGGCGTAGCGGTCGCGGTACTGCTCGCGCAGCACCACCTTCTGCACCTTCCCCGTCCCCGTCTTGGGCAGCGAGTCGACAAAGGCGATCTCGTCCGGCACCCACCACGACGCGAAGCGCTCGGCGAGCCACGCCTTGAGCGCCTGCTGCTCCACCGCCATTCCGGGCTTGCGGACCACGAGCGCAAAGGGGCGCTCCGACCAGCGCGGATGCGGGAGCCCGACCACCGCGGCCTCGAACACCTCGGCGTGCCCCATCAACGCCCCCTCGAGCGCCACCGAACTCACCCACTCGCCTCCCGACTTGATCACGTCCTTCGAACGATCGGTGATCGTTATGCAGCCGTCGGGCGAGAGCGTGACGATGTCGCCGGTGCGGAACCAGCCGTCGTCGGTGAACTGCGTGATGGGATCTTCGGGCTTGTAGTAGGCGCGGGCCACCCAGGGGCCGCGCACCTCGAGCTCGCCCATGGTCCTCCCGTCCCAGGGAATGAGCCCGTCCTCGCTCCGCGCGCGAATCTCGAAGCCCGGAACGGGAAAGCCGGCTTTCGCCAGTTGGCGAAAGCGCTCGTGCTCGGGGATGCCCTCTTGCCTGCTGTATACCTTGGAGATCGAGCCGATGGGGGCGGTCTCGGTCATTCCCCACCCCTGCTGTACAAAGATGCCGTGCCGCTGCCGGAAGCCGCGGATCATCGCCTCGGGGGGCGCCGCGCCCCCCACCAGCGTCATGCGCAGCGATGACAGGTCGTACTTTCCCGCGTGCGCATCCAGCAGCTGCAAGATCCCCAGCCAGATCGTGGGGACGCCGGCGCTCATCGTCACGCGCTCCGACGCCATCAGCTCAACCAGCGACTGCGGATCGAGATGCGGCCCCGGATGCACCTGCGCAGCACCCATGAAGGCGCAGGTGTACGGGAAGCCCCACGCGTTCACGTGGAACATCGGGACCACCGGCATCATGATGTCGCGCTCCGTGATCGCCGCACCGTCGGAGGCCATCGACATGAAGGAGTGCAGCACGATCGAGCGGTGCGAGTACAGCACCCCCTTGGGGCGCCCCGTCGTTCCCGACGTGTAGCACATGGCGCAGGCAAGTCGCTCATCCATGTCGTCGAACGGGAACGGTTCGCTGGAGGCCGCGGCAATGAACGCCTCGTAGTCGTGCGCGCCGGCCGCGACGTCGCCTCCATCGGACATCACGATCACGTGCTTCACCTTCACCTGCGGCGCCACCTTCTCCCATAGCGGCCACAACACCTGGTCGACGAGGACGACCTGATCCTCGGCGTGGTTCACGATGTAGGCGAGGTCGCTGGGATGCAGCCGCAGGTTGAGCGTGTGCATCACGAACCCCGCGGATGGAATCGCGAAGTACGCCTCGAGGTGCCGTTGGTGATTCCACGCCAGCGTTGCCACCCGGTCACCGGGGGCAAGGCCGAGCCCCTGCAGCGCGCGCGCGAGACGACCGGCGCGCGCGATCACCTCGCCATAGGTCGCACGCGTGATGCGCTTGTCGGGGCGACGCGAGATGACCGTCTTGTCGGGGAAGAGATCGCGGGCGCGTCGAATCATCATCGGGATCGACAGCGGCACTTCCTGCATCATGCCGAGCATGCGTAGCACTCCGGGCAGGCGATGGAGACGGGCGAGGGGGGATGCGCCGGCGAGCCATGGGACTCACGGGGCGCCAGAAAGTGCCACCCCCCACCACCTTGCACAACCCACCACTGCGGGCGCGTGTTCCTCTGCGCACGACAGGGCGCCACCGCGCACGACAGGGCGCCACCGCGCGACCGCCCATCACTCCGCGCGCTGGCTCGTGGCCACGCGCGGCGCTAACCTGTACGCTGATGCCTTCCCTCACCACCCCCCGCATGTCGCACGCTGCGCTTCTGCATCGCTCGCTCCCGCCTGGCGGTGGGCGCACGCCTTCGCTGCTGCGAACCGTGCACGTCGTGATAGCCACGTCGCTTGCGTGGCTCGCGACGCCCGCCGGCGCGCAAGGCGATCCCGACATCTTCCTCGCGTCGTTAGGGGGTGGACGCGCTCGCGTCACCGTCGGCACACCCCGCAACGTCACGGCGCGTCCCGGCTACGACAATCAGCCCAGCTTCTCGCGCGATGGCAGCGCGCTCTTCTACACGTCCACCCGCGACGACGCCCAAGCGGACATCTACCGCATCACCCTCGCCACCGGCGCCATCACGCGCGTGACGCACACCGCGCCGGAGAGCGAGTACTCCGCCGCCGAAGTGCCTGGCGGCGGCGCCATCTCCGTGATCCGCGTCGAGCGCGACTCGGCGCAGCGGCTCTGGCGCGTGCCACTCAGCCGCGACGGTGGCCGGGAGAGCCCCTACCTCCCCGCGCTCAAGCCCGTCGGCTACCACGCGTGGGCCGACGACACGCACCTCGTGATGTTCGTTCTCGGCACCCCGTCCAACCTGGTGGTGGGCGATCTCCAGACCGGTCGCGCCGACACCGTCATGGTGAACGTGGGGCGATCGCTCCATCGCATTCCCGGGACCAACCACGTCTCGTACGTGAGCAAGGCGTACGAGGAAAACTGGTACGTCATGGATCTGGACGTTGCGACGCGCGCGTCGCGCCCCATCGCCCGGCTCCCCAAGGGGACGGAAGACTACGCATGGCTTCCGGACGGGCGGCTCGTCGCCGGGAGCGGGAGCAAGCTCTTCGTCGCCGATCCCCGGGGGACGGTGGCGTGGGAGGAGGTGGCCGATCTCGCCGGGGCAGGACTCTCGTCGATCAGCCGCCTCGCCGTGTCGCCGGCCGGCGACCGGATCGCGATCGTGGCGATTCCCGTCGCGAAGTAGCGGCTACTCCCAGTTCGCCAACTTGCGAAAGCAGGACTTGGGAATGACCTGCACGCCGCGCGCCTGGAGCGCGTCGTAGCGGGCGAGCTTCTCCGGATAGCGCGCAATGGCGCAGCGCTCGTAGCCGAGCGATTGGAAGAAGCCGTCGGCCAGCGTGACCGCGAAGAACTCGTCGATCGCGCGCCGGCGCGCCATTGCCTCGACGCCGCGCACCGCCATGCTCCCCAGCCCTTGTCCCTGCGCATCGGGAGCGACGACCACCGAGCTCACCTCCCCTAACGACGGGGAGTATTCGAGCAACGCCGCGCAGGCGCGCACGCGACCGTGGCGGTCGGTAACGACTACATAGTCGTCGACCGCGGCGGCGATCTCCTCGGCGCTGCGCGGAAGGAGGAGCCCCGATTCGGCGTGATGCGCCACGAGCTCGTGGATCTCGGCGGCGTCCGAGAGCACGGCTCCGCGCACCACGTGCGTCGCGCTGAGATGCGGGCGCGACGGTCGGGTGGTGGGAGCCGCGGACGGTAAGCGGCGGCGAGACGCGATCTTATGCATGGTGAATGCATAAATACCCATGCCCCGCCGCGCAAGTTCCGCCAATGAGCCGTCATCGGGCCGGGACTTCGAGTATCAGCTTCCCCGTCGTGTCGTTGGACTCCAGCCGCCGGTGCGCATCGGCCACCAGCGCGAACGAATAGACCGTGTCGATGACCGGGCGCAGCTCGCCGCGCTCGACGCGCGGGATGATCTCGCTGGTGAAGACGTCGGCTACCGCGATGCGTTCGGCGAGCGACCGCGAGCGCATCGTCGTTCCTTGCAGCCGAAGGCGCTTGAAGAGCACCTGGCGACCGTCGAAGCGCGCGTCCGCCCCGCCCATCGCCCCCACCAGGATCACCCTCCCCTTGAAGGCCGCGGCGTCGACGCTGGGTGCGACGTAGCCGCCCCCCACGAGGTCCAGCACCACGTCGGCGCCGTTCCCGCCACTCCACGCCCGCACCGCATCGACCAGTGGTGCGGGGGAGTCGGGAAGGGCGATGCCGTCCTCCATGCCTAACGAGCTGGCGATGGCGAGCTTGTCCGCGCTTCGCGTGGTGCCGAACGCGCGCGCGCCCCACGCCTTCGCTACCTGCACGGCGGCCAGTCCCACGCCGCTGGCCACGGCGTGCACGAGGACGAAGTCGCCGGCGCGCATGGCGCCCTGCGTGACCATGGCATCGTATGCGGTGAGGAACGCCTCGGGGATGGCCGCCGCCTCGTGCCACGGAAGTGCATCGGGGATTCGCGCGATGGTGCGTTCGTGCACCACGACGTACTCGGCGTGTGCGCCGCCACCGACGAGTCCGAAGACGCGGTCGCCGCTGCGCCAGCGCGAGACGTCGCTCCCCGTGGCGGCGATCTCCCCGGCGAACTCGAGCCCGGGAATGTCCGCCGGAACTCCGGAGGGAGCGGCATATCGACCGACGCGCTGCGCGAGGTCGGCACGGTTGAGCGCGGATGCATGCACGCGCACGAGGACGTCGTGCGCCGCGGGCGTCGGCGTGGGGACCTCGCGAAGCTCGAGCACGTCGGAAGGGCCGGGGCGCGTGATGACGGCTGCCAGCATGGGGGCGGGGCGGAGGTGCGCGTGCACTATGCGCGGCGACCGGGCGGCACTCGCCGAGTCGTCGCGCCGCGGAACGGCTGCATCAACCTAGGCCACGCGTGGCAATCGGTCGACCGTTGGTTGCGGGAGAGGGGCGCGGCGTCGTGCCTTGGGTTTCGCGGAACGCCCGAGGCGAAACCCGGCGGGGCGTGCCGCCGTACGAATGAGCACACCGGCTCCATCGTCACACGAGGAATCGCCCATGTTCGGACTGCTCGGACTTGCCGCCAGCATCGCGGCCGCCCTGATCGGGTACACCCAGGCGCGCGCCTTCGTGCGCGACCGCCTGCGCTACGTCGATGCCGCACAATCCGGTTTCGCGCCGATCCTCGCCGGGTTGGGCGCCTGCATGATCGCCAGTCCCATCGTCGCGCTGCTTCCCATCGTTGGGGCGGGAACGGCGCTCGGCTTCGGCATCAGCGTCGGGCTGGGCGTGGCGAACGGCCAGCGGGACATCCGGCGCGCGCTGCCGCCGGGCATCTGACTCGCGTCCCCACGCGGCGCAGGCGACTCGCCCTCGCGCCGTTCCAGCGGCCGGCTGCCTAACGGTGGCCGGCCGCTGGCGTTCCGGCGGGCGGCGTGGGGGTGCGCGCACTGAGGTAGTGCCGCGCGCGATCGAGCGCATCGTCCAGCGTCATGTAGATCGACTCGTCGCCCAGCTCCTCGCGCAGCACCGAACGCTCCAGCGTGGCCAGCGGCTGCGTGTGGATCTCGGCAATCAGGACCAGCGTGCGATCCTGACGGCTGCGATGCACCACGTCGCGCAACGCGCGCAGCCCGGTGGCATCGAGGAGCGAGACGTTGCGCATGCGGATGATCAACACCTTCGGCTTCCGCCCCACCTGGTTGATCGTGTCCTTGAACGTCTCCGCCGCGCCGAAGAAGAAGGCGCCGTTGATCTCGTAGATATCGACGCCCGGCGGGATGTCGTAGGTGCTGACGGAATTGGGATCGAGCTCCTCGTCGAGCGCGGCCTCGCGCCGCAACTCGCGCGTGACCGCGTTCACGTTCGTCACCTCTGCCATGCGGTGCATGAAGAGGAACGACGCCAGCACCATCCCCACCTCGATGGCGACCGTCAGGTCGACGACGACGGTGAGGACGAACGACGTCACGAGCACCGCCACGTCGGCCTTGGGGCCGCGCAGCTCGTCGAGGAAGGTGCGCCACTCGCTCATGTGGTACGCCACCACCACGAGGATTGCCGCCAGCGTCGCCATCGGGATGAGCGCCGCCAGCTTCCCGAAGAAGAGCGTGATGAGGAGGAGGACGACGGCGTGCGTGATGCCGGCGACCGGTGTGCGAGCGCCGCTCTTGACGTTGGTCGCCGTGCGCGCGATGGCTCCCGTGGCCGGTATCCCGCCAAAGATGGGTGAGGCGATGTTGGCCACGCCCTGCGCCACCAGCTCCATGTTGGAGCGATGCCGCGACCCGATCATCCCGTCAGCGACAACGGCCGACAGCAGCGACTCGATGGCGCCGAGGAGGGCGATGGTGAAGGCCGGCGACACCAGGCGTTGCACGTCGGCAAACGAGAGGTGCGGCACCACGGGGCGGGGGAGCGACGCCTGCAGCTCGCCAAAGCGCGACCCCACCGTCTCCACCGGCAGGTGCAAGAAGTGCACGGCGGCCGTCGTCACGATCAGCGCCACGAACGGCGACGGGATCCTGGGAAAGAACCTGGGCCAGACCACGACGATCAGCAGCGCGATCGATGCCACCGCCACCGCCGCGGGTGTGATGGTCGCGAAGTTCTCCGCGTACGCCTGGAGCTTCGCCACGAAGTCGGCCGGGACGTTCCCCATCCTGAGGCCGAGGAAGTCCTTCACCTGACCGGTGAAGATGATGACGGCAATCCCGCTGGTGAAACCGGTGATGAGCGGTTGGGGAATGAACTTGATGATCGTCCCGAGCCGCGCGAATCCCATGGCCAACAGCATCACGCCGGCCATCACCGTGGCGACGGTGAGCCCTTCCAGTCCGTATTTCTGGACTATGCCATAGACAATGACGACGAATGCCCCGGTGGGGCCGCCGATCTGGACGCGAGATCCGCCAAGCGCCGAGATGATGAAGCCGGCGACGATCGCGGTGTAGAGCCCGCGTTCCGGGGTGACGCCGCTGGCGATGGCGAAGGCGATGGCCAGCGGAAGGGCGACGATTCCGACAATCGTCCCGGCCGTGAGGTCGGCGGCGAACTGGCGGCGATCGTAATCCTTGAGCGTGGTGACGAGCTTGGGGACGAACACTGACATGTTGGAGCGAGCGAGGAGCGTCTCTCACGACGGGCCGTGTGGATGATGCATCGGCGCACCGCCAGTTGTCACCCCATCTTCGGTCGTCCGCGAACGCCGCACATGCGTCTGACACGCGCTTCGCCCTCCGGCGCTCGCGGCGCCACGGCGCTCCCGTAGATTCAGCGCACCCTGTCCCTCCCTTCATCCCCATCGCGGCATGCATCCGAGACTCGCCGAACTGATCGAATACGCCGACAGCACGCGCGACGCCCTGTTGGCACAAGTGGCCGCCTTTCCCGCCGAGCGTGCTCACGAGGCGGGGGCCAACGGAGGGTGGAGCCTGTCGCAGCAACTGGCGCACCTGCACCTGGTGGAGCAGTCGTCGGTGCGTGCGATGTTCCGCGCCCTCAAGGACGCCAGGAAGGCTGGCCTGGGCGCCGAGACGGAGACCTCCTCGTTGCGCGGCATCCTCGACGCGACGGGGCTCGCCAGCGGCACGCGGCGGCTGGAGGCCCCGGACTTCGTCACTCCCACCGACACCCCCGGTATCGAGACGGCGCTGGCCCGGCTGCGCGAGTCGCGGGAAGGGTTGCATGCGTGGGCCCGCGAGGGCGACGGCTACGCGCTCGCGACGGTGACCTTTCCGCATCCCCGCCTTGGAGTGCTCAACCTGTATGAGTGGGTCGAGATGATCTCCGGGCACGAGCGGCGACACATGCTCCAGATCGAACGGCTGCGCGCGGGCGGTGCGTGAGCACGATCTGGGCTACGTGCGCACCGGCGTGCACGGTGTGCACGGCGCGCACGGCGGCAGGGCGCGTAGTTGCGGCTGGCGGCGTCACGCCAGCGGGGTGCGATCCGGACCGCGCGGCAGCGTCAGGGTGAACGTCGACCCCACCCCCACCTCGCTCTCGACGGTGAGCTCTCCCCCCATGCCGCGCGCCAGTTCGCGCGAGATCGCCAGACCAAGTCCGACCCCTTCCTTCGACGTGCGCAGCGACCGGTTGGCTTGCACGAACGGTTCGAAGATGCGCTCGAATTGCTCGGCGGGGATGCCGATCCCCGTGTCGCGCACCTTGAGCTGCACGGCGCGCGGCTCGGTGACGCACCAGACGTCGATGTTGCCGCCAGCTGCCGTGAACTTGGCGGCATTCCCCAAGAGGTTGAGCAGGATCTGTTGCAGCTTCTCGCTGTCGGCGCGCACCGTGACCGTGGACTCGCATGGAGTGAGCTGGTAGACGAGCTGCCGTTCGCGCAGTTGCGGTTCGATGAGCGATTCCACGGCGCGCACCGTGGCGGCGACCGGGATGTTCGCCATGTCGTAGATGACGCGCCCCGCGTCGAGCCGCGCGAAGTTGAGCACCGAATTGATGAGTCCCAGCAGGTGGCGCTGGTTCTGGCGAATCTTCTGGAGGTCGACCACCTGCGCCTCGGTCACCGGCCCGCGCAGCCCCAGTTCGATCAGCTCCGCATAGCCGGCAATCGCGTTGAGCGGCGTGCGCAGCTCGTGCGACATCATGGCGAGGAAGTCGCTCTTGGCGCGGCTGGCGCGTTCGGATTCATTGCGCGCCGAGACGGCCTCGTCGCGCGCACGATGCTCGGCGGCGAGGAGGATGGCGTTGTCGAGTGTCATCGCCGCACGCCGCCCCAGTTCCTCGGCGAGGGCAAGGTCACCCTGGTCGAAGCGCCGGCGCATCCCGCGCGTCCCCATCCCCATGGCGCCCAGCACGCGTCCGCGGGTGGCGATGGGGACCATGAGGAGCGACGTGGTTGCGGTGTCGCGCGCCAGCTGCATTACGGATTGTTCGCCCGACAGCATCGACGCCACGCTCGCCTCGTTGACGCTGGGGACGAGGATCGAGCGCGCATCGCGCAGCGCATGCCAGACGGGGTGCGTGGGCGTGCCGTCCACCGGGTGCGCGCGGTCGAAGGCCTGCAGCATCTCGAACATCGTGGCGTCGGTCGACTCCATGGCCACCACGCCGATGCTCCCCGACTCGCGCACCACGAAGATCACGCAGACGTCGGCCATCTCCGGGACCACGCGCTGAGCGAGCAGCGTGAAGGTGCGGCCGATGTCGAGCGACGAGGCGAAGGCGGCCGACGCCTCGGCCAGGACGCGGGTGGCGATCTCGGCCCGTTTGCGAGCGGTGATGTCGACGAAGGCCCCGACACTCCCCCGCACGTGTCCTTCGTCGCCCAGGATGGGGGCGGCGCTGGCGAGGAGTGTGACGCGCGTCTGGTCCTCGAACACGATGTCGTGTTCGTTGTAGGGGATGGCCTGCCCGGTGCGCGCCGCCAGCTGCATCGGCAACTCGTCATCGCGCAGCTCGACGCCATCGCGGAAGACGCGGAAGGGGAGGGTGTCGGCGTCGGGGCCGGACTTGGAGGCGTTGACCCCCTGCGGGATGCGCAGCAGCGCGGCCATGGCGGGGTTGGTCGTGATGTCCACCCCGCGCGGGTCGTTGGCGATCCCGATGCCGACCGGGATGACCTTGAGCATCGCCTCCATCTCGTCGACGCGCCGCTTGAGGGCGGCGGTGAGGCGCGTGACCTCCTCCTCGGCGCGGCGTTGCTCGGTGATGTCGACCACGTGCACGCCGACGCCGTCGCCCAGGGGGAAGGCGTTGCCCTGGTAGTGCGAATCGGCGTAGGTCCCGCGCGCAATGAAGGCAACCGTGGCGCGCGACTCGCGGGCGCGCACCATCGCCGCGTGCATCGGCCCGCCCCGCAGGCGCGGGAATACGTCCCAGATCACCTGCCCCAGCAGCTCCTCCGGGACGAAGCCGTTGTCCCTGACGAAGCTCCGCATGGCGCGATTCATCTGCACATAACGCCACTCGCCATCGCAGACGAAGTACTGGTCGCTCATCCGGTCGAGCGAGGCGAGGTGCCGTTCGATGGCGGCATCGGACGCACGCCGCGCCTCGCGCTCGCGGTCGAAGAGCTGCGAGCGCTCCAGCGCCAGCGCGCACTGGTGGGCGAGTGCTTCCAGGAACTCGCGCTCGTCAGGCGCAAAGTCGCGCACGTCGGCGAATGTCAGCAGGAGGACGCCGACGAAGCGATCGGAGGTGGCGAGCGGCAGCACCGCGCGCGCCCCAGCGGGGCGCGACATCGCGGCGACCGTCGGTGCCAGTTGCTCGAGATCGCCCTGGGAGGTGATGTAGTACGGCGCGCGATCGTGGACCAGGCGAATCACGGCGTCGATGCTGGCCACGGGAACGCGCGCGAAACGCTCCAGCAGCTTCTCGTCGTAACCGACGGCTGCAACGACGCTGAGCGAGTCGCCATCGGCAGAGATCTCGGCGATCCCGCCGGCCGATGCGCCCAGCGCATCGAGCGTGGTGCGCATGATGGCCGCGAGCACCTGGTCGCGCTCGAGGGTCGACGCCAGCGCCGAGGCCACGCGTTGTAACGTGATGGCGAAACGCGCCGCGCGCGCGAGCTCCGCCACGCTGTGCGGGCGATTCTCGAGGGTGGCAAACGGGCGATCGTCAGACGGCAGATTCGACTCGAACACGGCAGTGAGCGTGAGGTCGACAGGAGGTCCACACCCAAGGTGGCGCATCCAGGCGGCGCCAACAACTCGGGGAACTCCTAGCGCTCCCATCGATACTGACGCGCGTCGGCGCGCACCGTCAGGCTGCGCGAGCGCCGACGTGCCTTGCGTCTGCCGACTTGCGCGTCACGACGTTCGAGGCGCGCCTACCGAGTCGCGCATTCCCGCGTGCGCGACTCGTCAGGCAGCGTCGGGGGGAGTGGATGCGGAGGTGGGTGGGACGGGGCCGGTCGCATCACCACCGCGTGACCACATCCAGCGCAGCACCCAATAGACGAGGATGAGCGGGATGGAAATCTTGAGCGCCGCCACGCCGATCGAGACGATCCACAGCGTGAGCGTCACGAGCACGCCACCCACGAGCGTCACGAGCAGGAACGGGAGCCCGATCAACGCGAGGACGAACAGCAGCGGAATCGCCAGCAGCGCGAGCATCAACAGGAAGGGGAGTCCCAGCGCCTTGAGCAGGACCGCCAGGGGGAGGAGCCATCCCAGGCTCCCGAAGGCCTTGAGGACGAGCTTCAGGATGGCCCACTTGGCGAGCAACGACTTGAGCAGGACCCACATGGGACATTTCCCCGGCGCGAAGGACTGACGCCCCTACGGCGCGCTGTCGGGGGAGTTTCGGCCGGCGCCGGCGGCGGGGGCGACGCTAAGAATCCGATCAGATGGCCCCGCCCTCAGGGGTCCCTCGATCGACCGAGCGCATCGTGCCGTCCCGAAGGCTACCTTGAAAGCCGACTTTCGCCTCACCCCATGGCCGACACGACTTCTGCCGCTCGCTCCACGGCGCCCGCCCGGCGTGCGCCTCCCTCGCCAAGCAAGCCGAAAGTGAACACCGCCCGCGCGTGGGCCGAAACGCGCGCGCTCATGTGGACGCACCGGCGTTCGCTGGCCATCGGCTTCATGCTGATGATCGTCAACCGGCTGTCAGGGTTGGTGCTGCCGGCGAGTTCGAAGTACCTGATCGACAACGTCCTGTCGCAGAATCGGATCGACCTCCTCCTCCCGTTGGCGCTGGCGAGCGGCGGGGCGACGATCGTGCAGGCCATCACGTCGTTCGCCCTCTCGCAGGTGGTGAGCATCGCCGCGCAGCGCGCCATCACCGACATGCGGGTCGACGTGCAGCGCCACATCCTCCGCCTCCCGGTCTCGTACTTCGATTCGACCAAGACGGGCGTCCTGATCTCGCGCATCATGACCGATGCCGAAGGGATCCGGAACCTCGTGGGGACGGGCATCGTGCAGCTGGTGGGGGGGCTGCTGACGGCGGTGTTGGCGCTGGGGGTCCTGTTCTACACGAGCTGGAAGCTCACCTCGATCACGCTGGTGGTGCTGGCGGCCTTTGGCGTGATGATGGCGATCGCCTTCAAGCGACTGCGTCCCATCTTTCGCGAACGCAGCGTGATCAACGCCGAGGTCACCGGTCGCCTGACGGAGACCGTGGGCGGGGTACGCATCGTGAAGGTGTACACGGCCGAAGATCGCGAGGAGAAGGTCTTCGCGACGGGGGCCGAGCGCCTGTTCGAGAACGTGCGCTCGACGATCACCGGGACGAGCGCGGTGGGGGCGGCGACGACGGCGATCGTCGGCGTCATCGGCGTGCTGCTGACGATCATGGGCGGGCGCGCGATCATCGGCGGCGAGATGACGTTAGGCGATTTTGTCCGCTACATCTTCTTCATCGGGCTGGTGGCGGCGCCGCTCGTGTCGATCGCATCGATCGGGACGCAGATCTCGGAGGCGTTCGCGGGGCTCGACCGCATACGCGAGATCCGCGACATGGCGACCGAGGACGCGCTCGATGCCACCAAGACGCCGGTCCCCGACGTCAACGGCGCGATCGAGTTCGAGCACGTCGACTTCGAGTACGTGGACGGGGTGCCGGTGCTGCGCGACATCTCCTTTACCGCGCCGGCCGGCTCCACGACGGCACTGGTGGGATCGAGCGGGGCGGGGAAGAGCACGCTCATCGGCCTCGTGATGGCGTTCAACCGCGCCAAGGCGGGGCGGATCATCGTCGACGGGAACGACCTGGACACGCTCAAGCTGCACGAGTACCGGCGGCACCTGGGCGTGGTGATGCAGGACAACTTCCTGTTCGACGGGACGATTCGCGACAACATCGCCTATGCGCGTCCTGATGCCACCGACGAGGAGGTGCGTCGCGTGGCGCGCATCGCGCACGTGGACGAGTTCGTGGAATCGTGGGAGCAGAAGTACGAGACGATCGTGGGGGAGCGTGGGGTGAAGCTCTCCGGCGGCCAGCGGCAGCGCGTGGCGATAGCGCGCGCAATCCTCGCCGATCCGCGCATTCTCATCCTCGACGAGGCCACGTCGTCGCTCGATAGCGAGAGCGAGGCGATGATTCGTGACGGGCTGCAGCGTCTGCGGAGTGGCCGCACGACGTTCGTCATCGCGCACCGCCTGTCAACGATCGAGAGCGCCGACCAGATCCTCGTGATCGAGGACGGGCGCATCATCGAGCGCGGGACGCATGCCGAACTGATGGCGATGGCGGGGCGCTACAAGGAGCTGCACGACCGGCAGTACGGGATCGAGGTCGATCGCTTCATCAATCCCGGCGAGGACTTCACGCCGGAACCCGACGCGGCGGGCGACGCGCCGTCGTCCGCGTCGCGCGGCGGGCGCTAGGCTCGCGAAAGGCGAGCTCTACAGGTAAGTTGTTGTGGCCGGCTCGCTTGGCGTCGATGGGGTCAGAGTCACCGAACCAAATTCTCGGTGACTCTGACCCCAATTTGGCTGACCCCAATTTGGGCGAGTGGGTCGCGGTCGTGGACCATGCGCACCAGGGCGTCGACGGTGCGGTGCGACTCCATGGGGTGGCGCAGCGCAACGTCGGTGTTGACCTCGTAGTGGTTGCGACGGCCGTCGCGCGACTTGGAGAGGGCGCCGGCGTTTTCCAGCTCCGATATGATCTTCTGCACCGCCCGCTCGGTGATCCCGACCTGCACGGCGATCTCGCGGAGCCGCACATCATGGTCGCGGGCGATCGCCAGCAGCACATGTGCGTGGTTCGTGAGAAAGGTCCACTGCGACGACGCGGCGCGGGGGAGCGTGCGGACTTGGGGGGGAGTCGACGTCATCGGAGGCGGCGAGATGGGCGTGCCGACCTGCAGCGGATGCGACGCCAGGGGGTCTGTCGCGCCGCACGCTCTTGGTCGTAAGGGCGCGCCTATATAGCAGGGTTGATTACCCTCCGCCATGGGACCGCGAGTTCGGTCCTAACGGTCCAAACCGCGGCCGATCGGCTGTGGGGGGCGCCCCGCCACCCGCCCCGCCACCCACCCCGCAACGCCGGATGACCCACCGCACGGCGCGGTAGCCGCTCACGATCCCAACCGTATCTTCTCCCCGCCCAAACGCCACCCGCTCCCCACCCCCCCACCCCCCCGCCACCCCACGTGCCCGAAACGCCCCATCCCCCGCCGCCCCGCCCGTCCTCCGCCGACACGCAGTCGTCACTCACCTCCGGTCGGGCGGCCGGGTACTCCGCCGCGCGCCGCAGCGCGCTGGTAGGCGCGGCGTTCCTCATGGCGACCTCGGCGATCGGGCCGGGCTTCCTCACGCAGACGGCGGTCTTCACCGCGAAGCTGGGGGCGTCGTTCGGCTTCGTGATCCTGATGAGCGTCTTGCTCGACCTCGGCGCGCAACTCACGACCTGGCGCGTGATCGCCGCCGCCAACCGCCGAGCGCAGGATGTCGCCAACGCCGTGATGCCGGGGCTGGGAACGCTCCTCGTCATTCTCGTCGCCACGGGAGGGCTCGCCTTCAACATCGGCAACGTTGCAGGAGCTGGTTTGGGGCTCAACGTGCTGCTCGGCATCCCGACCGCCACCGGCGCGCTGGTGAGTGGCGCGATTGCCGTCGCCCTTTTCCTCGCCAAGGAGGCGGGGCGGGCGATGGACCGCTTTGCCCAGTGGCTGGGCTTCGTGATGGTCGCGCTCACGATCTACGTCGCCATCGCCTCGGCACCGCCCGTGGGCGAGGCGATCGCGCGCACCGTTGCGCCCACGCAGCTCGACGTCTTCGCCATCGTCACGCTCGTGGGCGGGACGGTGGGCGGCTACATCACCTTTGCCGGGGCGCATCGCCTGCTCGACGCGGGGATCGGCGGTCCAGCGGCCATTGGCGAGGTCACGCGATCGGCGGCGCAGGCCATCGGGATCGCCTCGCTCATGCGCACGCTCCTCTTCCTTGCCGCGTTAGGCGTGGTGAGCGCGGGCGGCGTGCTCGATCCCGCCAACCCGCCGGCGTCGGTGTTCAAGCTGGCCACCGGGACGCTGGGCTACCGCCTGTTCGGGATCGTGATGTGGTCGGCGGCGATCACCTCGGTCGTGGGGGCGGCGTATACGTCCGTCTCCTTCCTGCGCTCGGTGAATCGCGTGGTCGATCGCCGTCCCGAGGTCGTCATCATCGCCTTCATTGCCGTCTCCACCGTGGCATTCCTCCTCATCGGGCAACCGGTGAGGACACTGGTGCTGGTGGGGTCGCTCAATGGCCTCATCCTCCCCCTCTCGGTGGGGGCGATGCTCCTGGCGGCGCGCCGGCGCGACATCGTTGGCGAGTACCAGCACCCGGCGATGCTGACGCTGGCGGGATGGGTGGTGGCGCTGGCGATGGCGGCGATGGGCGCCTACACGCTGGTGCGCGAGCTGCCCAGGCTCTTTGCGACGCCGTAGCGGACGGTAACGTCGCGCCGTGGCAATCGTCTTTTGGTCATCGGCTGGCATGCGGCCGATCTCCCGCCATGACGCATCCCCATTCCGGCGCCTCGCCCACCCTGGCCGACTCGCTCCCGCCCGAACTACGTGAGTTCGCGCAGGAGCTGGCGGTGGCTGTGCACAAGCGCGGCATCTACCCCGCCGGGCACCCCATGCAGTCCGGGGCGGTGGAAGGCGTTCTCGATCGCCTCACGGCCCTCCTGACGACCCGGCCGGAGCTGTCGATCGGCGTCGGGCGCTCGCACCTCCTCCTCGACGGCATCTCGACCGATCCGCACAACCCGCTGATGTGCGAACTCGCCGAGCGATTGCACGACCACCTCCTGGGAGGAGTGCGGATCATCGCTGGGGTGTCGCGCGGGGAACTGGACGACTTCGTCGAGCGCCTGGCGTCGCCCACCAGTCGCGGTGGCGAGGCGCTGGGGGCGCCGGGAATCGAGAGCGTGGAGCCGTGGAGTCACATTCACGTCATCCCCGTCGCATTCAACCAGCTGGCGCTGCTGGACGGCGCGACCGATGGGGAAGGGGGGGAGTCGTTGCCCCCCGGGTCGCGCACGGACCTGGTGTGGACGGCGCTTGCCCAGGCTGCGCTGTCGGGTGACGGCGGGGGCCGGGGGAGCGAGCTGCGATCGCCCCTCGAACTCGCACAGGCCTTCGAGGCCCGCGCCGCGGCGCCGGGGGGGCGAGACGCGCTCCTCGAGGCGCTGCGCCACGCGCTGGACGCGATCGAGCAAGGTGGCTCGGCGGCGACGGTTCTCAAGCAGCGCGTGTCGCAGCTCATCGAGCTGCTCAGCGAGCAGACGGTGGCCATGCTGCTCGACATGGGGGGCGACGCGACCAAGCGGCAGTCGCTCCTGCATCGCGCCTCGCGCGTGCTTGGCGCGCAGGCGGTGGTCGACCTGGTGCGCGTTGCCGCCAGCCAGGACGGGGCGCCGATCTCGGGCTCCATGCTGCGCCTCCTGCAGAAGCTGGCGCGGGGCGCTTCCGCGGGGAAAGGCGGTTCTCGGCAGATGGACCATGCGCTGCGGCGCGTGGTGGGGCGGCTCCTGCGCGACTGGACGCTGGACGATCCCAATCCCGAGACCTACACCTTCGTGCTCACGGATCTGTCGCAGTCCGGCTCCCAGGTGGCGCGCGACAAGCATCGCGATAGCTGCGAGCCGGAGCGCATGCTCGAGATCAGCCTCGACGCGGGAGTGATCTCGCCCAGTACCGAGGCCGCCCTGGGCCGACTGGTGATGCGCGAGGGAGTCGCCGCCACGCTCGAACGCCTGTTGCGCTACCCGCCCTCCGCCGCACGCGACGCGCTCGAAGGGCGCCTCCTGAACGAGGCGATGCTGCGCGAGCAGCTCGCCGCGGATCGCCCCGAGGTCCCGGTACTCTCCCACGCCATCGATCGTCTGGGGCTGCGCGCCATCGACCCGCTGCTGCAGGCGCTGGCGCGGCGCAGCGAGAGCGATGCGGAGTGGATCCTCGACCTGCTGTCGCGGCTTGGGCCGGAGCTGCTGACGTCGCTGGCGACGGCCTTTCCCACCCTTCCGCCGCGCGCGCTGCGCCACCTCGTGACGCTGTTCGATCGCATGGACCGCTGGCCGGACGGGGTCGATCCGGTCGCGCTTGCGCGCCACGCCGACGTGAACGTGCGCCGCGAGACGATCCGCTTCCTGCTCAAGCACGACCGGACGCGTGCGCAGGGGGCGCGACTGGGGCTCATCGATGCCGACGAACGCACGCTTCGAATGGCGGTGAGCGCGGTGATGCGGCAATGCTCCCCGGAGGCCGCGCGCATTCTGATGCGCCGTTTCGACGAGCCCGAGCTGGCGGGCGAGATGCGGGCGCGCATGGTGCGCGCCATTGCCAGCGTGCGGAGCAGCGAGACGCTGGAGTGGCTCCTGTCGCAGGTGATGACCACGCGCTGGCTCTCGGGCGGGGTGCGACTGCGCAAGTCGAGCAGCGAGGTACTGGCGATCATTGGGGCGCTGGCACAGTACCATGGCGACGATGCGCGCGCCAAGCAGGCATTGCAGCTGGCGAAACGGAGTCGCGACGATGCGGTGCGCCGCGCCGCGCTCACCCGCGCCGATTCCACGGGAATGGGGGCCACCGGATGACCGAGGCCACGCTCTACCTCACGTCGCTGGCGCAGGCGCTGGCGAAGATGTCGCTCTACGCCGAGGGGCACCCGGCGCGCGCCCGCGCCGCCGACGCGTCGTTTGCCCGGCTGCGCACGCTCCAGGACATCGATCCCGCCCCGGTCTTCTCCTTCCTGGGGCGCGAGGTGATCTACGCCCAGCGCCCGCTCCGCGACCTCGCCGACTGGGACTGGGCACAGCGCTTCTCCAGCGTCGGCGTGCAGCGCATCGAGTTCGAGACGGCGGTCGACCTCGAGATGTATCGCGTCTTCCTCGAGGAGCTTCTGGGACGCGTGGCTCTCGCGCCCGGGATGCGCGACAAACCGCTGGCTGCCCTGACGGCGCAACGTACGACGCCCATCCGCTTTGGCGCGGTCGGTGTGCTGGGCGACGGGGGCGACGAGGAGCTGGACGAGGCGATGGACGAGGCGCTGCGCCTCGATCTCTCCGAGGAAGCGGACGTCGTGAGCTGGATGCACGACGAGGTCGTGGCCCGGCGCACGTTGCCGCTGGCGGAGGCCGAGGCGGTGGTGCAGTCGCTGGCCAGCGCCATGCACGGCTCGGCGCGCGCGCTCATCCCGCTGCTCAGCCTCAAGGAGTTCGACCAGTACACCACCACGCACTCGCTCAACGTCTCGGTGCTGGCAATGGCGCTGGCCGAGCGCGTTGGGCTTTCGTCGCGCGAGGTGCGGAGCTACGGCGTCGCCGGACTTCTGCACGACCTGGGGAAGGTCAAGATTCCGCCCGAGGTGCTGCGCAAGCCCGGCGCGCTCACCGATGAGGAGTTCGCCCTCATGCGCGCCCACACCGTCGAGGGGGCGCGGCTGATCCTCGAGGCCGACCGGCATCTCGACCTGAGTGCGGTCGTCGCCTTCGAGCACCACATCATGATCGACGGCGGCGGCTATCCCACGCGTTGCACCCGACGGGACTGCCACCACGCGAGCCGCCTGGTACACGTCTGCGATGTCTTCGACGCCCTGCGCACCCACCGTCCGTATCGCGTGGCCTGGGATACCGCGTCGATCCTCGCCTACATCGAGCGGCGCGTCGGCTCCGAGTTCGATCCTACCATCGCCGATGCCTTCCTGGGGATGATCCGCGGCTCCGAGTTGCGGCTGGCGACCGCGCATTCGATCGACGAGGACGTCGCCGCCGCCATCGACTGACGCCGGTGGGGCGCGGCGCCGCGGCGGCATGCCCTACAACCCCATCTGCGCCAGGTGATAGGGGAGCATCTGGCGCCAGGCCGGCCAGTCGTGCCGCACGTCGTGGCCCCACAGGTCGAGCCAGTGCGGGATCCCCTTGGCGTGCAGCAGCTCGGAGAGGCGACGCGAGGCGTCCGGCGCCTCGTACGCCCCCTGCCCGGAGACGATCACGATTCGCGCGTCATGCCGCATCCGGTCCAGCGTCGCGCCCTCCATTCCCGGCAGGTACCACAGCGGGTTGTTGAAGTAGACGTTGTCGTCGCGATAGCCGTGCAGGTAGTTCGGGGCGAGGTCGTAGAAGCCCGACATCGCAATCGTCCCGCCAAACAGGTCGCTTCGGCGGAAGAAGGCGTTGGCGGCGTGAAAGGCGCCGAACGACGCCCCCGTGGTGAGCGCGCGCGCCCCGCCGTCGCGGCAGGCATTCCGGATGTAGGGAACGACTTCGTCCTCGATGTACGCCGAGTAGAGCGCCTGGCGCCTCGCCTTCTCGGGAATGGGCGTCTCCTTGTCCATCCAGGCGAAGGAGTTGATGCTGTCGATCGAGAAGAGCCGGATGCGCCCCGCCAGCAGCGATCGCTCGACCGCCTTCACGAGGAAGAACCGCTCGTTCTCGAGGAAGTCGGCGGCGGCGGTGGGGAAGAGGAGGATCGGCGTCCCCGCGTGTCCGTAGGAGACGATCGGCATCGACAGCCCGAGGCGCGGGGAGCGCCAGCCATCGATGACGCGCGGAAGCGATGGATCGACGTACTGGATCGACATGACGCCTTGGGACGTGGAAGGATCGGACGATCGGCTGCGCGACCGCGCCGGGACCGCGTGCACCGGCCGCGATGGGCGCGCGGCGTAAGGTACCGGCGCCTCGCGGGAGGGCAACCGACGCCGGCGCTGCAGTGAATTGAGACGATGTGCAGGAAAATGGTACGCCTCCCGGCGCGGTCATGCGCCATCGTAGCGCCATGCTCGCAGCGATTCGTTCCGCCGCCGTCCTCGGTGTCGAGGCATACGATGTCACCGTCGAAGTGGACGCGGCGCAGGGGCTCCCGCAGTGGACCATCGTCGGCCTCGCGGCCGGCGCGGCGAAGGAGGCGAAGGAGCGCGTTGCCGCGGCGCTCACCAACGCCGGCTTCCTCGTGCCGCCGCGTCGCTACACCATCAACCTTGCCCCTGGCGACCAGCGCAAGGACGGCACCGCCTTCGACCTTCCCATCGCGCTAGGCGTGCTCGTGGCGACCGGTCAGCTCGAGCCGGCGGCCGTGGCCAGCATTGTCGCTTTAGGTGAGCTGGGGCTCGATGGCGCGGTGCGCGGCGTGCGCGGCGTCGTGCCCATCGCGCTCCACCTCGCACCGGCACGCCGCGCGCCTGCCGGCGGCTCCCCCACACTCATCGTCCCTCCCGCCAACCTGGGCGAAGCGCGCGTCGTTTCCTCACTTGCCAGCCTTGCGCCGGCGTCGCTCTCGGAGCTGGTCGCCGCGCTGCGGGAGGGCGGGGAAGCGTGGCGCGCCCTTGCCGCGAGGGGTGCGGCACCTGCCGGCGAGGCGGGCGCCGTGGGCGCCGACACCCAGCTGGGCACCGACGAACGGCTCGACTTGCGCGACGTCGTGGGACAGGAGTCGGCCAAGCGTGCCCTCGAAATCGCGGCGGCGGGCGGCCATGCCCTCCTCTTCGTCGGCCCTCCCGGCGGAGGCAAGACGATGCTCGCGCGCCGCCTGGCCGGGATCCTCCCGCCGCTCAGTGAATCAGAGGCGCTGGAAGTCATGGCCGTGCAGTCGGTCGCCGGACTCCTCCACACGCGCGGCCGAGTGGTCGCCGAACGTCCGTTCCGCGCCCCCCACCACACCCTCTCCGTCGCCGCGCTCATCGGCGGCGGCTCGCTCCCTCGCCCAGGGGAAGTGAGCCTCGCCCACCACGGCGTCCTCTTCCTCGATGAACTCCAGGAGATGCCGCGCTCGGTCCTCGACGCGCTGCGACAACCCATGGAAGACGGCCGCGTGCTCATCTCGCGCGCCCAGCAGTCGCTGGTGTTCCCAGCCAAGTTCGCCCTGGTCGGCGCGATGAATCCCTGCCCCTGCGGGCACGCGATGCACCCCGCACGCTCCTCCAACGACCACACCACCGCTTCGTCGCTGCGCTGCACCTGCACCACCGCCGACGTGGCGCGACATCGATCACGCGTCTCCGGACCGCTCGCCGATCGCCTCGACATGACCGTGCATGTCCCCGCGGTCTCCATCGCCACACTCGGCGCGACGAGTGAAGGCGAGGCGTCAGCGGCGGTGCGCTCACGCGTGGTGGCCGCGCGTGCTCGACAGGTGGATCGCTACCGACGTCTCCGTCGCGTGACGTGCAACGCCCACGTAGCCGGCCGCTGGCTCGATGCCAACACCGCCATCGCCAGCGACGCGCGCGCCCTCCTCGCAACGTCGGCCGAACGGCTCTCCCTCTCCGCGCGCGGGTATCACCGCGTACTCAAGGTCGCCCGCACCATCGCCGATCTCGACGAGAGCGATCGCGTCGAGCGCGCGCATGTCGCAGAGGCGCTCTTTGTCCGCACGCACGACAACCTGCCAGCGCGTGTGGAGGTCGCGTAACTTTGCCCCATGTCCACCCCCCTCCGCGAGCACGCCAACGAAGAATCGGCGAAGGCCGCGCCCCCCGACGAGCGCGTCGCGCTGGCGCGCGAAGCGTCGCTGGCCCACTGGCTGCGAGCGCATGGCTCCGTGCTGGTCGGCTTCTCGGGTGGCGTCGATTCGGCGTATCTCGCCTCACTCGCCGTCGAGGTGCTCGGGCGAGAGAAGGTGCTGGCGGTCATCGGACGCAGCGCGTCGTACCCCGCCGAGCAGTGGGCCACGGCGCGCCGCGTCGCCGACCAGTTCGGCATCCCCGTGCTGGAGGTCGACACCGAAGAGATGAACGACCCGCGTTATGCGGCCAATCCGGTCAACCGGTGCTACTTCTGCAAAACCGAGTTGTGGGACGTGCTCGTTCCTCTCGCGCGCGAACGCGGGCTCGCCGTCGTGGTCGATGGCACCAACGCCGACGACCTCGGCGACTATCGCCCGGGGGCCACGGCCGCGCGCGAGCACGGCGTGGCATCGCCCATGGCGCAGCTCGGCCTTACGAAGACAGATATTCGCCTGCTCTCGCAGCGGCGAGGCATCCCCACGTGGTCGCAGCCGTCGTCGCCGTGCCTTTCCTCTCGGCTTCCGTACGGCACGTCGGTCACCCCGGAGCGCCTGGCGAGCATCGAGCGCGCTGAAGCGGCGTTGCGATCGCTCGGCGTTTCCGGCGACCTGCGCGTGCGCTACCACGACGACCTGGCGCGCGTCGAGCTGTCGGCCAGCGTCCTGCAGTCGTGGCTCGAAGCGTCGCCCGCCGTGCAGCTGGCGGAGGTCGTGCGTGCCGCCGGTTTCGCGCGCGTGGCGATCGACCTGCGCGGGTTCCGGTCCGGTTCGCTCAACATCCTCGGCGGCGTCGCGCCGAGCGTGGGCGAGGTGAGCGCGCCAGAGTCCGGTGCGAGGGGGAAGGGTGGGCGTTCGATGACGTCGGCCGGGAGCGGTTGGGAATCGGCGGATGGAGGAGCGCAGGCGCACTCCGCAGAGCACGCCGCGACGCGGTCGAACGTGCAGTCGAGCGGGCACGCGAGCGTGCAGGCGATTGCGCAGGCGAACGCGCAGGCGAAAGCGCAGGCCAGCGCGCAGGCGAAAGCGCAGGCCAGCGCGCGGGCGGACACGCACGCGAACGCGCCGGCCGAATCGCGACCAGCGCCGCAGGAGTCGGCCGCGCTGCGACGACTCCAGGCCTCGCTCGACGATATGCAGCTGGCGGCTCGCGCCGAGGAGCGCGGCGCCCTCGCCATCCTCGTCCCGTGCGCGACCCTCGGCCACGCGCGCACCAGCGTCGATGCTCGCGCCGTATCTCGCGCCGTATCTCGCGTCGCGACTCCCGCCGAGTCCACCGCCGCAACCTCCGCATCCCCCGCGCCGCCGCCATCACCCCCCTCCCCCCCCCCCGCTCCCCCCACCGCCCTCACCCTCGACCCCGCTGCGCGCCGAGCCGTGGTGCAGGCGGTGCTGGCCGCCGGCTTCTCACACGTCGCCGTCGAGGTTCCGCTCCCCTCCTCGCCCCGGTCGGCCAATGCGCCTCTTCGTGGCGGTCACCCTGCCTGACGACGTGCGTGAGTCGATCGCCCGCGCCACGGCTGAGCTGCGCTCCGCGGCGCCACGGGTGCGCTGGGTCCGCCCCGAGGTGTTGCATCTGACGGTGAAGTTTCTCGGCGAGCGCCCCCACGGCGACGAGCGCCGGATCGGCGACGCGCTCCGTCCATCGCTCGCCCAGGCGAGTGGCTGCGACGCCACCATCCGCGGCGCGGGGGCATTTCCAAACTTCCGGCGCCCGCGCGTCGTATGGTTGGGCATGCACCCGCTCGCGCCGCTCGCCGCCATTGCCCGACACGTCGATGACTCGCTGCTCGCGCTAGGAATCGCGCGCGAATCCCGCCCGTTTCGCGCGCACGTCACACTCGGGCGTGTGGCCCCGCATCTCGCCACGGGCGATATCGAAACACGCGCCGCCCCGCACGCCCAGCACGCCACGCACACCCCGCACGCCCCGCACGCCCCGCACGCCCCGCACACCACGCACACCCCGCACGCCCAGCACGCCCCGCACGCCCCGCACACCACGCACACCACGCACACCACGCACGCCCCCCTCGCCAACCTCGCCACACTCGCCACACTCGCCGAGTTGCAGAACGAATGGTCCTTCCCGGTGCGTGACGTCGCCCTCGTCCAGAGCACGCTCGCCCGCGGCGGTCCTTCATATCGCGTCCTCGACCGCTTCCCACTCGCGTCCCACGGAGCTTCCTGAATGTTCGGATGCCTTCGCACCGTCGGTTGCCTGACGCTCGTCGCCGTGGTCGGCGTTGGTGGCTGGATCACCCGCGACCGCTGGCTCCCCATCGTCACCGGCGAGCGCCCGGCGGCAGTCGGGGACTTCGATCGCATCTCGGACGATCGTCGCGAGCGCGCCCGCAACGTCGTCGAGTCGCTCGGCCGAAAGTCGGGCCCGGTCTTCGCCAACCTCACCGCCGCCGAGGCGGCCTCGCTGGTGCTGGTCGATGCAAGGCGTCGCCTTCCCGCCATGTCGCGCGACGTGGAGGCGAGCGTCCAGGGCGACCGTCTCGTGCTGCGCACCACGCTCGACCCGGCGGAGTTTCGCGGGATCGACGCACTGGGACCCATCGCCAGTTACCTCGAGTCGCGCCAACGCGTCTCCCTTGCCGGGACCATCGAGGTCGCCGAGCCGGGGCGCGCCCTGTTCACGGTGCGGGACGTGCGCATCAACGAGATCATCGTCCCTTCGCCGGTGTTGAGCGCCCTCGTGCGCCAGATCGACCGGCGCGATCGCGCCGACGGCACCCCGCCACGTGCCATCGCTTTCCCGCTTCCGCGCTCGGTGGGCGACGTGCGCGTGGGAAAGGGGCGTGTCACCCTCTACAAGAACGTCCCATGAGCCGCCGCATCCTCATCGTCGACGACGAGCAGGGCGTTCGCGCCGCGTTAGGCCAGCTCCTCGAATACGAGGGTTACGACGTGCGGGCGGTCTCCAACGCCGCCGACGGGATCGCCGAGTACGAGAAGTGGCGCCCGCAACTCACCTTCCTCGACGTGAAGATGGCGGGGATGGACGGGCTCGAGGCGCTGCGGCGCATTCGGCAGTTGGACCCGGCCGCCGTCGTGGTGATGATTAGCGGGCACGCGACCATCCAGACCGCGGTCGAGGCGACGCAGCTCGGTGCCTACGACATCCTGGAGAAGCCGCTCGACACCGATCGCATCCTCGTCCTCCTGCGCAACACGCTGCAGCACCTCTCGCTGCAGGAGGAGAACGCGCAACTGCGCGCCTCGATCGAGTCGCGCTACGAGATCGTCGGCAAGTCGTTCGCCATTCGCTCGCTCATGGGACAGATCGAGAAGGTCGCGCCCACTCCCGCGCGCGTCCTGATCACCGGTGAGAACGGGACGGGGAAGGAACTCGTCGCGCGCGCCATCCACCGCCTGAGCCCGCGCCTGCAGAAGCCGTTCATCGAGGTGAACTGCGCCGCCATTCCCTCGGAGCTCATCGAGAGCGAACTGTTCGGCCACATGAAGGGGTCGTTCACGGGTGCGGTGCAGGACCGCGCCGGGAAGTTCGAGCAGGCCGACAAGGGGACGCTCTTCCTCGACGAAATCGGCGACATGTCTCCCTCCGCGCAGGCCAAGGTGCTGCGTGTGTTGCAGGACGGGGAAGTCACGCGCATCGGTGGCGCCAAGCGCGTGCAGGTGGACGTGCGCGTCCTGGCCGCGACCAACAAGGACTTGCAGGAGGAGATTGCAGCTGGGCGGTTCCGCGAGGACCTCTTCTATCGCCTCAACGTAGTCCCGCTGCACGTCCCGCCGCTGCGCGAGCGGCGCGAGGACATCCCGCTCCTGGCGCAGCACTTCACCGACCTGCTCTCGCGCCGCGATGGCGCCCCGCCGCGCACGCTCGACGCACTCGCCGTCGAGGGGCTGGCGCAGATGGAGTGGCCGGGCAACGTGCGCGAGCTGCGCAACACGATCGAGCGCCTGCTCATTCTCTCGTCGGGGCCGCGCGTCACCGCCGCCGATGTCGCGCGCCTCAGCGGTGCCCGCCACGCCGACGGCGCCTCCCTTGGCTCGCTCCTCGACATCGAGACGTTCGAGGCCTTCAAGGACGCCGCGGAACGCGCCTATCTCCTCCACAAGCTGCGCGCCTTCGAGTGGAACGTCTCCGAGACCGCCCGCGCGCTGGACATGCCGCGGTCGAACTTGTACAAGAAGATCGAACGCTACGCCCTGGAGCGTGAACGATGAGCGCTCTCGTCCTCTCGTCTTCTCGTCCTCTCGACTTCTCATGAGCAACTGGGACGACCAACTCAAGAAGATCGACAAGCAGCTCGAGTCGATCTCCGACGAAGCGCTCCTCCCCTCCAAGTCCGCCGCTACGCCGCAGGCACGCGTGGAAGCGGTCGCCAAGCAGTCGGCCACCTCCACGCTGGGCGTGGCGCTGCGCCTGCTGCTGGCGGTCGCGCTGGGGGTGGGCATGGTCTTCTGGCCATACGAGGCGCGCTGCGGCGTTGGGCTGTTCGGCTACCTCGGCGCCACGGGGATCGTCGCCCTCTCGGGGGTCTGGACCTCGATCTGGACGTGGCGACACCGCAGCGCCAAGGGACACATCCTCTCGCTCCTCCTCGTGTTCTGGGGGATGGTCCTGGCCGGGGTGGAAGTCCTCCCCCGAATCGGCTACGCCAAGCCGACCCCCGACCACCCCACGGTCTGGATGTGCAACTAGCAGGGCGCGGCGGCTAGCTTTCCGGCCTTCCCGCAATTTGCCCTCGCTTGCCTCCGCAATGACCACCGTCTTCAAGAACTTCATCGCCGGTCAGTGGGTTGCCCCCTCCACCGGTGACTACTTCGAGAATATCAATCCCGCCGATCACGGCGACGTGATTGGCCGCTTCCCGCGCTCCGGAAACGACGACGTGGAGCGCGCCGTCGCGTCGGCGCAGCGCGGCTTCGAGCTGTGGCGCCGAACGCCGGCCCCCCTGCGCGGCGACGTCCTGCGGCGCGTGGGCGACCTGCTCGCCGCCCGCAAGGAGGAACTCGCGAACCTGATGACCCGCGAGATGGGGAAGCCGCTGGCAGAGACGCGCGGCGACGTGCAGGAAGGGATCGATACCGCCTACTACGCCGCCGTCGAGGGGCGCCGCCTCTTCGGGCACACCGTCCCCAGCGAGCTGCGCAACAAGTGGGCGATGTCGTTCCGCCGCCCAATCGGCGTGGCCGGGATCGTGACGCCGTTCAACTTCCCGATGGCCATCCCCACCTGGAAGATGTTCCCGGCCCTGGTCTGCGGAAACGCCTGCGTCTTCAAGCCGGCGGAGGACGTTCCCCATACGGGAGCGGTCCTCCTGGAGATCATGCTCGAGGCGGGGCTCCCGCCAGAGGTGATCCAGCTGGTGCACGGCTTCGGCGAAACGGTCGGCGCCGCCATCGTGCGGCACCCCGAGGTCCCGCTGATCTCGTTCACGGGCTCCACCGAGACGGGCTCCAAGGTCGGCGAGACCTGCGGACGGATGCACAAGCGCCTCTCCCTCGAGATGGGGGGGAAGAACGCCCAGATCGTCCTCGACGACGCGGACCTCGAGCTGGCCCTCGACGGTGTGCTCTGGGGCGCCTTCGGGACGACCGGTCAGCGCTGCACCGCCACCTCGCGCCTCATTGTCCAGGGCGGGGTGCATGACCGACTGGTGGACATGCTCGTCGAACGGGTAAAGGGGCTCCGGCTGGGCGACGGGCGGCAACCCGGCACCGACGTGGGTCCGCTGATCCACGAGGAGTCGCTGCGAAAGGTCGAGCGCTACGTGCAGATCGGGCTCGATGAAGGGGCGCAGCTCGTCACCGGCGGGCGGCGCGCCACCGAGGGGGCGCTCGCCAAGGGGTTCTTCTTCCAGCCCACGATCTTTACCAATGTGCGCTCGGGGTCGCGCCTGGAGCAGGAAGAGATCTTCGGCCCTGTGCTCTCCGTGATCAAGGTCGAGACTCCGGAGGAGGCGTTCGCCGTCAACAACGACGTGAAGTACGGCCTCTCGTCGTCGCTCTACACGCGGAACGTGGAGCTGGCCTTCCGCGCCATGTCGGAGCTGGACAACGGCATCACCTACGTGAACGCTCCCACGATCGGCGCCGAGGCGCACCTCCCGTTCGGCGGCGTGAAGCAGACGGGGAACGGACACCGCGAAGGGGGGTGGGAAGTGTACGAGTTCTATTCGGAAACGAAGGTCTGTTACGTGGATTACTCTGGTGCGCTGCAACGGGCGCAAATCGACACGTATTCGGGCTGAGCAGGAACGCGGTGCGGGTGCGGAAGTCGCTGAGCGATGGCTCCGGCTTCCCCCCGCGGTCCGTGCGGTTGCGGCCTCCATGCGCCGCGGGTTAATTGCCCCGAACTCCGATGGTGTTGTCCTCCTCTGAACGAGACGACGTGGTCCAGCGCGTGGCGCGCAAGCTCACGCGGGGATCGGTGCGCCCGGAGGTCATCGCCGAGGCGGTGGATCGAACGTTAGGCGCGCTAGCCGCGCGCATGGGACACGCGTCGCACCCCTCGCCGGCAACATCGAGTTGGGGCGAGGCGCCGCCCGACGGAGCCTCGGGCGTCGCGATGGTTGCCGCCGTCGGCGTCCCCGACCTGGCCTCACGCCTGCGCGCAGCGCTCGAGGGCGCGGGGCACTCGGTGGGGGCGATGGCAGCGGCGACCGAAGGGCGTCACACCGTTGTCGCGCTGCCGTGGCCCTCGACCGACGCCGCGCAGCTGCGAGCCGTCGCCGAAACGCTCGGCGCGCGTTTCAGCTGGCGAGGAGACGTGCGATGATCCAGCGCGCGAGCGTCGGGGCAACGACGCCAACCACGGCAGCGGCTGCACAACCGTCCACATCGATGGGTGCCGGGAACGGCGCGCTCTCCCCGGCGGCGCGCTCGACCGCCGCCAGCGAGGGGCGCGGCACCATCTCCCAGTGGGAACGTGACGCCGCGCTGGATCGCGTCAACACGTCGCGGCCGCGCGTCCTGCGCACCTTCTGGGAATGGGCCAAGTCGTTCCAACTCGCCGTCCTCCTCTTCCTGGTGATCCGCGCCTTCGTGGTCGAGGCGTTCAAGATCCCAAGCGGGAGCATGGAGGGAACACTGCTCGTTGGTGACTTCCTGCTCGTGAACAAGATGGTGTACGGCGCCGAGGTCCCGTTCACCGGAAAGCGCCTCCCGGCGGTGCACCTCCCCGAGCGCGGCGACGTGATCGTCTTCCAATGGCCCGTCGACCCGACGAAGAACTTCGTCAAGCGGCTCGTCGGTGTTCCTGGCGACACGCTGCGCATGGAAGAAGGAGTCCTCTTCCGCAACGGTGTGCGGCTGCAGGAGTCGTACGTGCACCACTCCGACCCCGGGGCCGATCCTGCCGGTGAAGAGTTCCGCTGGCAGCGCGACTACCTCGTGAAGACCGCCGAGGCATCGATCGGTTATCATCCGTCGCGCAACAACTGGGGCCCGCTCGTGGTCCCGCTGGAGCACCTCTTCGTCCTCGGCGACAACCGCGACAACTCCCTCGATTCCCGCTACTGGGGATTCGTGCCCGACTCGCTGGTTCGGGGGCAGCCCATGGTGGTCTATTACAGCTACGTTCCCGATTCGTCGGCCCGCCTGGATTTCCTGACCCGCATTCGGTGGCATCGACTCGGCGACCGCGTGCGCTAGCTTTTCCCACGTCTCCTCCAGCACTTCCCGGTTCTTCCCCCAGACACTCCGGCTGACGCCCTGGCGTCCCCGGACCGCCGTTCACCAGGAGCCCACGTGGCTGCCGGACGTATCGCATCCAAGAAGTCGTCGTTCGACGAAGGTTCGCTCGACCAGTACCTGCGCGACATCAGCGCGTATCCGCTCATTGCGCGCGAGGAGGAGGTGTTCCTCGCGCAGCGGATTCGCACCGGTGACCAGGACGCGCTGGACAAGCTGGTGCGCTCCAACCTGCGCTTCGTCGTCTCGGTCGCGAAGAAGTACCAGAACCAGGGGGTCTCGCTCTCGGACCTCATCAACGAGGGGAATCTCGGCCTCATTCGCGCGGCCCACAAATTCGACGAGACCAAGGGGATCAAGTTCATCTCGTACGCGGTGTGGTGGATCCGCCAGGCGATCCTCCAGGCGCTGGCCGAACAGTCGCGCATCGTGCGCGTCCCGCTCAACCGCGCCGGCACGCTGCACCGCATCGGCAAGCGCGCCAACTCGCTGTTGCAGGAACTGGGGCGCGAGGCGACACACGCCGAGATCGCCGAGGGGATGGACATCACCGAAGAGGAAGTCGCCAAGACGATGTCGATCTCGCAGGCGCACCTCTCGCTGGATGCGCCGCTGACGCCGGGCGAGGACAACAAGCTCCTCGACTACCTCCCCGACAACCTCAACCCGACGCCCGACGAGCAGACGTTCGAGAAGGCGCTCACCGAGTCCATCGAGGAGGCGCTCTCGTCGCTCAAGGAGCGCGAGGCGAAGATCCTCCGCCTCTACTTCGGCCTGGACGGCGAGGAGCCGATGACGCTGGAGCAGATCGGCTCGTTGTTAGGCATCACCCGCGAGCGCGTGCGGCAGATCAAGGAGAAGGCACTGTCGCGGCTGCGGCACGTGTCGCGGGCGCGGGCCCTCGAGTCGTACCTTGGCTGAAGGACGCACGGGGGAGGCGGGGCGGGGGACGGGCGATGTCCCGGCGACCGGGATGGAGGGGTTGCGCGATGGCAACGAACACCTCGAGCTCTCGTTTGCTGGTTTCTCCCGCTTGTTTGTCCTCGCGGGGCGCGCGGTCACGCTGCGCTGCCCGCATTGCGGCAAGGGGCCCGTCCTCGTGAACTGGTTCCGCTTGCGCCCGGCGTGCGGCGCCTGCACTCGGCAGTTGGAGCGCGGCGAGCCGGACTACTTCATCGGCGGGATGATGTTCAACCTGATCCTCGCCGAGCTGCTCTTTGCCGGGATCTTCGTCGCCGTCCTGGTGGTCATGTGGCCAACCGTCCCGTGGGACGGGATCTCGATCGGTGCGCCGCTCGGGATCGCCATCGCCCCGATCCTCCTCTATCCCATCTCGAAGCTCGTCTGGCTCGCCTTCGACCTGGCGTTCCGGCCCGAGCGCGAGTCGTGAACGGCACCCCGACCGGGGCCCGCCGGCACGCTCCCTGAACCGGTTGCACCGAACGACGCGTTCCCATGGCCCAGCTCAATTCGTTCGACGTCACGACCGGCGTCGACCTGCAGGAAGTCGACAACGCCGTGAACCAGGCGGGAAAGGAGATCGCCACGCGCTACGACTTCAAGGGGTCGAAGGCGGCGATCGACTTCAACCGCACCGACGGGAAGCTCGTCCTCACCGCCGAGGACGACTTCAGGATGCGCGCACTCTTCGACATCCTGCAGAGCAAGCTGATCAAGCGCGGCGTCCCGGTGAAGAACCTCGACGTTGGCGACACCAAGGAGGCCGGCGGCGACACGGTGCGCAAGGACATCGGGCTCAAGATGTCGCTCGACTCCGAGACGGCGAAGAAGGTCTCCGCCGCCATCAAGGACGCCAAGCTCAAGAAGGTGCAGGCGGCCATCCAGGGTGACCAGGTGCGGGTCAGTTCGCCGTCGCGCGACGACTTGCAGCTGGCCATCGCCCTCCTGCGCTCCACCGACTTCGGCGTCGAGCTCAAGTTCGGCAACTACCGTTAGGCGCGCAGGCACGCGCCGTCGCGTGCCATCGCGCCTGTTCGCTCGCCCAATCGCCCGCTCGCTCGCTCGCCTGCACGCTGGCTCACCGCCCCCCGGCCTCGCCCCGCACGCCCCATGTCGTCGCCCGTCTCGAGCGCCTTTGCCCCGCGTCGCATCGTCATCGGCGCCAACGCGCACGCGGAGCTCGCCGCCGCGCTCCTCGCCAAGCGCCCCGACCTCGAGATCCGCGGCAACCGCTTCACCGACCTCACCCCCGCCGACCTGGCGTGGGGCCAAGCCTATGTCGGCTTCAAGCGCCCGCCGCTCCCAACCATGGGAAACATCCGCTGGGTGCACTGCACCGGCGCCGGCGTCGACTCGTGGCTCTATCCCGAGGAACTCCCGCGCGACATCCTGCTCACGCGCAGCAGCGAGTCGTTTGGGCCAATGATCGCCGAGTGGGCCGTGGCGCGTGCGCTCGCCTTCTCGCAACAACTGGTCGACCTGGCGCAGTGCCAGCGCCTGCACCGCTGGGCGCCGCGCGACCTCACGCTGCTGCGGGGGAGCAAGGCGGTGATCGTCGGGACGGGAGACGTGGGGACGGCATGTGCGCGCGTCTTCCACGCCCTCGGATGCCGCGTGTATGGCGTCTCGCGTTCTGGCGAAGGTGACGCATCGATCTTTGCCGCCATGGCACAAGTCTCGGCGCTCAAGGACATGGTGGCCATCGCCGACTGGCTTGTCGTCACGCTCCCGCTCACGTCGTCCACGCGCCGGCTCATCAACCGCGACGTGCTGGCCGCCTGTCGCGGCGCCGTGCTGATCAACGCCGGCCGCGGCGCCGTCATCGAGGAGTCGGCGCTCACCGAGGCGCTCGACCAGGGATGGCTCAAGGGGGCCGCGCTCGACGTCTTCGAGGTCGAGCCGCTCCCCGTCGACTCGCCGCTCTGGCAGGACACGCGCGTGATGGTCTCCCCGCACATCTCCGGCCTCACCACGGTGGACGGCGCCGCCGCCGGCTTCCTCGAATGCCTCGCCGCCTTCGAGAAGGGCGAGCGCACCAGGTGGGAAGTCGATCGCTCGCGCGAGTACTAGGCACCGGACGGGGCAGGTCCTGTTCCGCGCGCACTCCCGTCCCACGTCCCCCGTCTGCTGTAGAGATGAAGTTCTCCGTCATCACGTTAGGCTGCGACAAGAACACCGTCGATTCCGAGCGCACCATCGCCGAGCTGGTGGCGCACGGCGCGGAGCGCACCACGTCGACGGCGGAGGCCGACGTGATCGTCGTGAACACGTGCGGTTTCATCGATGCCGCCAAGCGCGAGTCGCTGGAGGCGATCCTCGAGGCGGCGCGGCACAAGGAAGCGGGACGCTGCCAGCTTGTGGCGGCCGTCGGCTGCATGGTGACGCGCCACAAGGAGGAGCTGGCCGAGTCGCTTCCCGAGGTCGACCTCTTCCTCTCGACGGCGGAGTCGGATCGCCTCGTGCCGGAGCTGGAGTCGCGCGGGCTCCTGTCCGATGCGCCGATGCTGCACCACCCCGGCGTTCGACTCTACGCCGGCGACCTCCCGCACGTGCGTTACCTCAAGATCAGCGAGGGGTGCGACCACGGGTGCGCCTTCTGTGCGATTCCGCTGATGCGCGGCCGGCACCGTTCATTCGCGTTAGGCGACGTGGTGCGCGAGGCGCAGCTGCTCGAGGCGCAGGGGGCGCGCGAGGTGAACCTCGTGGCGCAGGACCTGGCGCACTATGGCCGTGACGTGCGCGACGGCCAGGGGCTCCCCGCGCTGTTGCGCGCGCTGCTCGACGAGACGTCGATCCCCTGGTACCGCCTCCTCTACATCTACAGTGCCGGGCTCACGCCGGCGATGCTCGACCTCATCGCCCGTGAGCCGCGCCTCGTGCGCTATCTCGACATCCCCATGCAGCACGCCGCCGACTCCGTGCTCGCCCGCATGCGCCGCCCCGAGCGCAAGGCCAGGCAGCGCGAGACGCTGCGCCGGCTGCGTGAATGCATCCCCGGCGTCGCCATCCGCACCACCGTCATCGTCGGTTTTCCCGGGGAGACCGAGAATGAGTTCCAGGAGCTGCTCGATTTCCTCGAGGAGGTGCAACTGGAGCGCGTGGGAGCATTCACCTATTCGCCGCAGGAAGGGACCACGGCCTTCGACATGGCCGATGACGTCCCCGACGAGGTGAAGCGCGAGCGCCTCGAGCGCGTGCAGGAGGTGCAGCGCCTCATCACGGCGGATCGCTACGAGTCGTGGCTGGGGCGCGAAGCGCGCGTCCTCGTCGATCGCCCGAGCGACCGCGCGAGCGACCGCGCGAGCAACCGCGCCGGCGTGGTGCAAGGGCGACTGGAGGCGCAGGGCGACGATATCGACGGCGTGACGTGGGTCACGCTCGATGGCGTCGAAGCCTCCCCGGGAACCATCCTGCAGGTGCGGCTCGACGAGGTGGTGGACGACTACGACTTCGCGGCGACCGCGCTCCGTGTCCTCGACTCACCCGCGGCGCCGGCGCCGCCCCGGGCCGGGCGCATTCTCCCGGTTGCCTCGGGGAGCGTGGGGAGCTTCGGGCGGTAGGGAAGGCGCGCCGGGCGTGACGCACTCGGCGCCGGGGGCGTCCCTGAAGGAGTTCGTTAGGCAATCGCCCGCTCCCCGCCACGGTGCGCCCAGTCCAGTCGCCAGCTGCTCGTCTCCGGATTCCCCGCATCGTTGTGTGCTGCGTCACGTTGGTGGCGTGGTCCGCCGGCGGGGCGATGTCGCCCCCGCGCTCGCGGCAACTCGCGCCAGCCGTGCCAGCAGTGCCCGCCGCGCCAGCGGAGCCAGCCGCGCCACCAGCGCCGGGGCGCGACGTTCGCGTGGTGGTTGGCTCGGTGACTGGCGACGCGGTGCCCGGCGCCACCGGTGCGTGGGTCTTGCGCGACGCTTGGGGGAGAACGCATGCCCGGGGGAGCACGCCGCCGGATCTCGTCCTGGAGCGGCGCAACCGTCGCGTGCGCGCCGTCATTGGCGGCGGGACGCGCGCCACCGCGTGGAGCGAGGAGCCGCTCGTCCTGGAGAGCGACGCCGCCGGATCGGCGGTCACCTGGGAGGGGAGGCGCTATCGCGGCGTGCTCGCCTTCACCCCGGTCGATACTGCGCTCCTCGTCGTGAATCGCCTCCCGCTCGAGGCGTACCTGCGCGGCGTGGTCCCCCTCGAGCTCGGGGTCAGGTCGCCTAACGATGCATCGGCGCTCGAGGCGCAGGCCATCGCGGCACGCAGCTATACCGCGGTCCGGATGCGCGAGGGCGAGCGTCGCCCCTTCGACCTCACCGACGATGCATGGGACCAGGTCTACGGCGGGATGGAGGCGGAGCACCCCATTGCCGATGCGTCGGTCGAGGCCACGCAGGGACTCGTCCTCACCTGGCGCGGCGAGGTGGTCCGCGCGCCGTACCACTCCACGTGCGGCGGCGCGACCATCGCCGCGACCGAGGCCTGGAGCGGGGTGCGCGACGAGCCCTGGCTGCGCGGGGTGTCGGATGCGCGCAGTCCCGCGGAGGGGGGCGGCGCGTGGTGTGATCGCTCGCCGCGCTTTCACTGGGAGCGGAGCTTTGACCGGCGCGCGCTGGACGATGCGGTGGAGCGCTACGTGCGCGCCCAGGGGGCGGGAATGCTCGTCGCTGGCGGCGCGGTGCGCGGCGCACGCATCGAGGCGCGCACGCGCTCGGGGCGCGTGGCGGCGCTGGTTCTCGAGACCGATGGCGGGAACGTGAGGCTCGCGGGGACGACGCTGCGCACCACGCTGCGCAATGCACGTGGCGAGATCCTGAACTCGACCTATTTTTCGCTCGAGCCGGTAATTGGGCGTGACGGCCGGCTCATGCAGCTGACGCTTCGGGGAACCGGTAACGGCCACGGCGTCGGGATGTGCCAATGGGGAGCGATCGGCCGCGCGCGCTCGGGGCACGACGCGCGTGCCATCCTCACGGCGTACTTTCCCGGCACCGAGGTCGAACGGCTGCGCTGACGGCGCGTCCCCAGGGGCGTGTGTCGAGGACTGCGTGGCCCCCCGACCGTGTGCTGCGCCGCCGAACCGCACGCCTAACGACGTTCTCCGGTCTCATGGTCTCACCCGTTCGCATTGCCGTCGTTGGCGCCGGTGCCATCTCCCAGATGGCCCACCTCCCCGTGCTCGCCAAGCTGCGCGGTGTGCAGGTGGTGGCCTTGTGCGACAACGACCGCGCCAAGGCGCGCGCCCTCGCCGATCGCTTCGGGATTCCCGACGCCTTCTCCGACATCGACGACCTGCTCGACTACGACCAGCTCGATGCGGCCGTCGTGGCCACGCCGTCGCACCTGCACGAGCCGCAGGTCTTGCAGCTGCTGGCATCCGGCCTCGACGTCCTGTGCGAGCGGCCGCTGTCGCTCACCGCCAAGGGCATCGACCGTATCCTGGCACTTGCGTCGCGCGCCAACCGCAAGGTCTTCGTCGCCAACAACCATCGCTTCCGCACCGACGTGCAGGCGCTGGCCCGTTTCCTCACGGGCGGTGAGCTGGGCAAGCTCACCGGCGTGCGCGCCGGTTCGTATCACCCGCGCGGCAAGATCGAGGGATGGCGGCTGCGGCGGCAGGAAGCGGGGGGCGGGGCGCTGTTCGAGCAGGGGTTCGCGCTCATCGACCTCGCGATGTGGCTGGCCGATTTCCCCGCGCCCACGCGCGTGTGGGCGCACATCGAGCGCGCGCGCGGCGCCAACGCCGTCGAGGAATCGGCGATGCTCGCCGTGGAGTGCGCCAATGGGGCGTCGTTCTCCTTCGACCTCTCCTGGGCCTATGTGGGCGAGGAGGATCGCTGGTGGTTCGAGACGCTCTGTTCGCGAGGGAGCGCGCGCCTGGCACCGCTGCGCGTGGTGAAGGAACTCAATGGGAAGCCGGTCGACGTTTCGCCAACGGGGGCCGCGGCGCGCGAAAGCGCCTTCATCCAGTCCTACCGCGCCGAGCTGGCACACTTCGTCTCCGCCGTGCGCGGCGAGGTGGACTACGAGGCGCCGACCGACCAACTCCTGGTGCACCGCCTCATCGAGGCGGCCTACAAGTCCGCGGAAGAAGGAAAGGAAGTGCGCCTGTGAGAAGGGCGTTCGCGCGATCGCTGTCCGCGCTCCTGCTGCCGCCGGTCCTCGCCCTGGCATCGATACTGGCACCGACGTTGGCGCCGGCGATCGCGCAGGCGCAGGAGCCGACCGCACCGGCCACGGCGCCGGCGGTCGGCCAGCCATCCGACGCGCCGCCCGGGAGCGAGCTCGAAGTCTATGTCATGACGATGGGGCAGGGCGACCTGCTGTGGGAACGGTTCGGGCACAACGCGTTAGGCATCCGCGACACGCGCACCGGGACCGACGTGGTGTTCAACTGGGGGATGTTCTCGTTCGAGCAGCCCGGCTTCCTCCCGCGCTTCCTGCGCGGCGAGATGCGCTACTGGATGGCGGGGTTCGACGCCACGCAGATGCTCCTCGCCTACCAGCGGGACAATCGTTCCGTCTCGGTCCAGCGCCTCAACCTCACCGCGGCGCAGAAGGACTCGCTGCGGCGCTTCGTCTTCTGGAACTCGCAGGACGAGCACAAGTTCTACCGCTACGACTATTACCGCGACAACTGCTCCACGCGCGTGCGCGACGCGATCGACCGCGTCATCGGCGGCGCCATCAGGCGCGCCAGCGACACGGTCGTGACGTCGATGACGTATCGCGACCATTCGTTGCGGCTGATGGACGGCATGTTCTGGACACGCACCGGGATCGACCTCGCCCTCGGCCACCCGACCGATCGCCGCATCTCGTCGTGGGAGGCGATGTTCATCCCGATGGAGTTCCAGCGCCGGTTGCGCGACATCCGCGTCCCCGACGTCAACGGGCAGCTCGTCCCCCTCGTCGTCTCGGAGCAGGAGCTGTTCACCGCCACGCGCCCCCCGGAACTGACCACCGTGCCCTCGCTCGCGCTGGGTGGGTTCGCGCTTGGCGTGATCGTGGCGATCCTCTGCTACCTGGCGGGTTTTCGCGTCGCCGGCGCCAGGTGGGCCGCGACTCTCGCCTTCGTGTGGGGCGCAGTCGCCGGCATACTCGGCCTCCTGCTCCTGCTGCTGTGGGTGGCGACGCAGCACGTCGCGGCGCATGCCAACCAGAACCTGTTCTTCATCAACCCGCTCTGGCTCGCGGTGGCGACGCTCCTCCCGTTCGTGGGGAGCTCGCGCCGCTGGCGTGACGCGCTCCTCCACGTCGTGCGCGTGCTCGCGCTGCTTTCTGTCGTTGGGGCCATCGTTGCTCTCACGCCATGGGGACAGCCGTCGGGCGCCATCGCCGCCTATGCCGCGCCGGTGAACGTCGCCATGTACTTCCTCGTCCTGCGCGTCGTCTACCTCGCCCAGCAGCGCGTCAATCGCGACGCCGCACACCTGGCGCGCCTCTCGCACTCGGCGCCGCGCCGATGAGGCGACCTGCATGAGCCACTCCATCGGCATCGACGTCGGCGGCACCTTCACCGACCTGGTGGCCGTCTCGCTCGACGACGGCGCGGTGCGCGCCGGCAAGGTCCTGTCCACGCCGCAGGACCAGAGCCTGGGAGTGGAGGAGGCGCTGCGCACGCAGGCGCCGCCGGCGGCTGCCGTGACGCGCATCGTGCACGGAACCACCGTCGTGACCAACATGCTCCTGGAGCGGCGCGGCGCCCGGGTGGCGCTCTGCGCGACGAACGGTGCGACCGACCTGCTCGAACTCCGGCGCCAGGAGCGTGCATCGCTGTACGACCTCTCGGCGCAGCATCCGGCACCGCTGGTCGATGCCTCGCAGGTGGTGGCGGTGCACGAGCGCCTCGAGCCGGGCGCCGAGCCGCGCCCCCTGACGGACGCCGAGGCGCGACGCGTGGCCGAGCAGGTCGCGGCGCTTTCGCCCGACATCGTGGCCGTCTCGCTGCTGCATGCGTACGCCGACGCCCGCCACGAATTGCAACTGGCGGAAGCGATCTCGACGCGCCTCCCCGGCGTCGACGTGGTGTGCTCGTCGCACGTCCTTCCCGAGATTCGCGAATACGAACGGACGGCGACCACGGCGTGCGAGGCGTACGCGCGTCCCGGGGTGCGCCGCTATCTCGACAACCTCACCGGGCGCGTGGCGTCGCTGGGGATGCCGGCCCCCGGCGTGGTGTCGTCCAGCGGCGGGATGCGCGAGGCGCTCGACGCCGCGCGCCACGCGGCCTCGCTCGCCCTCTCCGGGCCCGCGGGAGGGGTGGCGGGTGCGGCGCTCGTGGCGCGATTGGCGGGCTTCGAGCGCGCGCTGTCGATCGACATTGGCGGGACCAGTGCCGATGTGGGGCTCATCCTCGATGGCGAGCCGCTGGTGGAGGCGGGGGGGAGCGTTGCCGGCGTCCCCATCGCGCTTCCGCGGGTGCTGGTCGAGACCGTCTCGGCCGGCGGCGGATCGTTAGGGTGGGTCGACGATGGCGGGGCGCTGCGTGTGGGGCCGCGCAGCGCCGGCGCCCTCCCCGGGCCGGTCGCCTTTGCGCGCGGCGGGACGCAGGCGACCCTCACCGACGCCCACGTGGCGCTGGAGAACATCCGTGCCGATCGCCTGGCGCGCGACGTGCGGCTCGACGCCGACGGCGCCCGCGCCGCCGTGGCCCGGCTCGCCACCGCGTTAGGCGCCGATGCCGCGCGCACCGCGCAGGCGATGATCGCCACCGCCGACGCCGAGATGGCGCGCGCCCTGCGACGCGTGAGCGTGGAGCGCGGCGTCGACCCGCGTGGCTGCGTCCTCGTCGCCTTCGGTGGCGGCGGGCCGCTGCACGCCTGCGCCCTCGCCGGGCGACTCGGCATGACGCGCATCCTCGTCCCGCCGCACGCCGGCGTGCTCTCCGCGCTCGGTCTGGCCGTCGCCCCCGAACGGCGGCTGGGGATGGTGAGCGTGATGGCGACGCTCGACGCGCTCCCGGCGGGGGAACTGGCGCGGCTGGCGCTGGACGCGGAGCGACGCGCCGGCGGGAGCGGCACCCCGCAGTTTGTGGCGCGCATCCGCTATCGCGGGCAGGGGCACGAGCTGGAGGTGCCCGTTGCGCCTGGCGAAGAGGGCGAGGTGGTGTCGGCGCGTTTTGCCCGTGCCCACCTGGCGCGCTACGGCTTTGTCCTCGAGACGCCGATCGAGATGGTCTCGCTGCGGTGCACCACGTCGACGGACGCTCCTGCCGTCTCGCTCCGGCGACGGGGGCCCAATCGCTGGCGTGAGGGAACGTTCGTCGACGACGGCGGCGCACTCGCCACCACGGTCACCGGCCGCGCCGTCATCGCCCTCCCCGACGCCACGCTCCTCGTCGCCGAAGGCTGGCGCGCCCGCTCGTTGGACATGGGCGGGTGGTTGCTCGAGCAGGACGCCTCCCCCTAGCCCCGCGCACCTCCGAACTCCCGTCCCCCGTCCCCCGTCCCCCGTCCGCTTCTGAATGTCCTTCGACCCTCTCGCCCTCACCGTCTTTTCCAATGCGGTCGCCATGATCGCCGAGGAGATGGGGACCGTGCTCGAACGCGGGGCGCTGTCGCCTAACATTCGCGAACGTCGCGACGCCTCGTCGGCGCTGTTCGATGCGGCAGGGCGGATGATCGCGCAGGCGGCGCACATCCCGGTGCACCTGGGAGCGATGCCGGAGTCGGTGCGGGCGGTGCTGGCGCACGATCCGCGCGCTGGCGACGTCTTCCTGCTCAACGATCCCAACCACGGTGGCTCGCACCTTCCCGACCTCACCATGATCGAGGTCATCGCGGATGGCGATCGCATCGTCGGCTTTGCGGCGGTGCGTGCGCACCACGCCGACGTGGGCGGCATCTCGCCGGGATCGATGCCGCGCGGGGCAACGGAGCTGGTGCAGGAGGGGATCATCGTCCCGCCGGTGCGCATTGCGCGGCACGGGGAGTGGCAGGACGACGTGTTGCGCCTGGTGCTGGCCAACGTGCGCACGCCTGACGAGCGGCGCGGCGACCTGCGCGCGCAGCGTGCCGCCTGCGCCGCCGGTCGCGACGGCTGGCTGGCGTTGCGTGCGCGCGAAGGCGGCGCGATGGTGGAGGCGGCGTGCGACGCGCTCCTCGACTACACCGAACGGCGGACGCGTGCTCGCATTGCGCAGTTGGGGAGTGCGCGCGGCTCGGCGCGCGACGCCCTCGAGGGCGACGGCGTGACCGACGCCGACATCCCGATCGTCGTGGCGCTCGAGGCACTCGGCGACCGCCTGCGCCTCGACTTCACCGGGACGTCGCCGATGGTGGCGGGTAACGTCAACGCCCCCTTTGCCGTCACGAGAGCGGCGGCTGTCTTCGTCCTGCGCACCTTGCTCGACGACGACGTTCCGACCAACGACGGCATTGCGCGCGCGCTCGAACTCGTCGTCCCAGAGGGAACCGCGATCAATGCGCGCTGGCCGGCGGCAGTGGCGGCCGGCAACGTCGAAATGTCGCAGCGCGTGACCGACACGATCTTCGCCGCCCTCGCCGACGCCGGCGTGGACGTCCCGGCGCAAGGGCAGGGGACGATGAACAACATCACGTTCGGCGGGCGCGGCTGGACGTTCTATGAGACGTTAGGCGGCGGACAGGGGGGCTCGTCGCGCGGGGCGGGGCCGGATGCGGTGCACGTGGGGATGAGCAACACGCGCAATACGCCCATCGAGGCGCTGGAGCACGCCTATCCCATCCGCATCGACGAGTACGCCGTACGCCGCGGGTCGGGGGGAACCGGGGCACAGCGCGGGGGCGACGGCGTCGTGCGTCGCTATCGCGTCCTCGAACCGTGCACCGTCACGCTCGTCACCGAGCGTCGGCGGCGCGCCCCGTTAGGCGCGGTGGGTGGCGGCAACGGGCACCCCGGGCTCAACCTGCTCAACGGCGAGCCGATTCCGGCCAAGTGTCGCCTCGAGCTGCGGCCGGGCGACGTCGTCAGCGTCCTCACCCCGGGGGGCGGCGGGTGGGGCGAGGCGTGACGATGCCACACTCGCGATGACCCTGCCCAGACAGCGGGTCGCCCCTCGCGTCGCTACCTTCCCGGCATGCCATCGAATGCTTTCCTGAACGTGGCCGCGGTGCGCGTCGCCACGCGCCTCACCATGTGCCTTGCCCTCTGCTTCGGCGCGTCCGTTCCGTCAGCCGCAACGGCACAGCAGGGGCGCGAGTATGCGGGGCGAGGGGCTCCGCAGGTCACCGTCCCTCGTCTGGACGAGCCCATCACGCTTGACGCGGCGCTCGACGAGCCGGCGTGGAACCGCGCGGCGCGCCTCACGGGCTTCTGGCAGTACCAGCCGGTGGACCAGCGTGAGGCCGCTGAGCCCACCGAGGTTCGCGTCCTGTATTCGGCGCAGGCGATCTACTTCGCCATCATCGCCACGTCCGACTCGGGGAGCGTTCGCGCCACGCTCTCCAAACGCGACCAGATCGCCAACGACGATCGCGTCACGATCTACCTCGACACCTTCGACGACCGGCGCCGCGCCTTCTTCTTCGGCGCCAACGCGTTAGGCGTGCAGCTGGACGGCGTGCGCACCGAGGGGGCGGCCAGCGCGGGCAACATGTTCGGCGGGAGCGTCGACCTCAATCCTGACTTCCGATTCGAGACGCGCGGGCGCCTCACGGCCACGGGCTACACTGTCGAGATGCGGATCCCGTTCAAGAGCCTGCGCTTCCCCAACGGCGCGCAGCGGTGGGGCATCCAGGTGGTGCGCAATATCCCGGGACGTGGCGCCGAGGACACCTGGACCGATGCACAGCGCGGCGCCTCGTCGTTGCTGGCGCAGTCGGGGCTCCTGCTGGGGATCGACAACGTCGAGCGCGGCATCGTCACCGACATCCAGCCGTTCATCACCGAGGCGGTGTCGGGCTCGCGCACCGCCGACGGACGTTTCGCGCGCGACAACGGGACCCTTGACGGCGGCGTGAACCTTCGCTTCGGCTTTCCGTCGTTTGCCGCCGAGGGGACCATCAACCCCGATTTCTCGCAGGTGGAGTCCGACGCGGGGCTGGTGACGGTCAACGAGCGCTTCACCCTCTTCCTCCCGGAGCGCCGCCCATTCTTCCTCGAGGGGATCGAGCTCTTTGCCACGCCGGGCCAGCTCGTCTACTCGCGGCAGATCGCGAACCCGGTCGCCGGCGCCAAGCTCACGGGGAAGCTCGGGCGCGCCGGATTCGCCCTCCTCTCCGCGCTCGACGAGGTTCCGGGGAAGGATGCGCTCTTCAACATCGCGCGCCTGCGCGCCGACTACGGTGGCAACTCGATCGTGGGGCTCACCGTCACCGATCGGCGCCGGACCGGCGAGGGCAACACCGTGGTCGCCGCCGACAACCGTCTCGTCTTCCGCAAGCTGTACTACTTCGAGACGCAGTTCGGGCAGTCGATCACCACGCGCGACAACGAGACGCGATCGGCACCAGTCTGGCGCGCCGAGTTCGATCGCACCGGACGATCGTGGGGATTCAACTACCAGCTGCGCGGCTTTGGAGATCGTTTTGAGAGCGATGCCGGTTTCGTCCCGCGCGTCGGCTATCAGTATGCGCACGGCTTCAATCGACTCGCCTGGCTGGGGAAGGCCGGCTCGCTCTTCCAGAACGTGACGGTGTTCGGCGGGCCGACGCGCTATTGGCGGCACGGATCGCTCTCCAGCGCGTCGCAACTGGAGGGGCAGGACGAGGTGAGTGGCTTCATCACCATGCGTGGCGGCTGGAGCATCAGTCCGTCGGTGAGCCGCGACTTCTTCCAGGTGGATCGCAGCGTTGCGGCTGGCGTCTATGCCTACGACATCGAGGGGCATCTCACGCCGTGGGACCCCAGCGTGCGCCTCAACGACCTCTGGTCAACGTCGCTGTCGGTCACGTCGCCCGTCTTCGGCAAGGTCAACGGCTCGCTGTCGTTCTCCAACGGCGCGGTGCCGATCTTCATCGAGGGGGTCGAGGGCAATCAACGCCGCGCCTCGGCGTCGATCCTGGTACGTCCCACCGCGGGGACGCGCATCGAGGCGACGCTCACCGATTCGCGCATCACGCGCTCGGCCGACGGCTCCGGCTATGCACACAGCACCATTCCGCGGCTCAAGGTCGAGTACCAGCCCACGCGCGCGCTCTTCTTCCGTGTCGTGTCGCAGTATCGCGCCGACCGCGTGGAGGCGTTGCGGCTGCGGGGCACCACGTTCCCGCTCTTCGATGCCGACGGCGTGGCGATCGCGGCCAGCGACACGCGCTCGCTGCGCACCGACTGGCTCATCCAGTACGAACCATCGCCGGGAACCACCGCCTTCATCGGCTACGGCGACGGGTGGCGTTCGCCGGGACGCCTGGCCGACACCGGGATGCGGCGGCAGAACGATGGGATCTTCCTCAAGGTGATGTACCTCTTCCGGCAGTGAGCCGGGCACATCGCCCGCGGCGTCAGAGCGTCAGCTCCATCCCCTCGGCAGCTGCAATCACGTTCACGCTGCCATTCCGTTCGAGCACCATCTTGTGGCACAGCGCGAGCATCTCGTCCATTGCCTCGTCGCTGCGGTCAGGCTCGTGGTGGAAGAGGACCAATGTCTCCACCTCGGCGGCGATCGCGAAGTCGACCGCGTCGCGGTAGGACGAGTGTCCCCAGCCGCGATGTTCCATGTACTCCGTCCCCGTGTACATCGCGTCGTGGATCAGGACCTTGGCGCCGCGGGCGAAGTCGACCAATGCGTCGCGCGACGAAGCCGAATCCGCATGGTCGCCGAACGGGTCGAGTTCGTTGTCCGGAATGAAGATCACCGAACGGTTGGCGTCGTGGTTTGCCGAGACGCGGAATCCCAGCGCGCTCCCCGGGTGGCGGACGTTGATCGTCTGCAGCTCGTAGCCAGGGCCGTCGTACCGCGGGCCGGCAAGCGTGCGCACTTCCATGCGTGCGCTCAACTGGTCGAAGTTGACGGGGAAGACGACGGGGCTCATCTGCTGGCGCAGGACCACCTCGAGCGATCGTTCCAGCGACGGCGAGCCCCACAACGTGAAGTGGTTCCCCGCCTGGAAGGTGGGGGTGAAGAAGGGGAGCCCCTGGATGTGGTCCCAGTGCGCGTGGGAGAAGAAGATCTCGCCGCGAATCGGGCGCCCGCTCCCGTCGGCCACCAGCGAGCGCCCCAACTCGCGAATGCCGGTCCCGGCGTCGAGGACGACGAGATGGTTGTCGTCGGTGCGCACCTCCACGCAGGTCGTGTTCCCGCCGTAACGCACGGTCGCGGGACCGGGGGAGGGACATGAACCGCGTGTTCCCCAGAAGCGAACTCGCATCACGACAGCGGGAGAAAAGAACGAGGAGGGGTGGACGGGAGCGGGGGTGACGAGGGACGGGAGGCGAGTCGCGTGAAGGCGACTGGTGGAGGTGGTGGGGTAGGGATTGTGTCCCGTCGACCTCCCGTCCGACGGGCGCCGCGCGCAGTGGCGGGGCGCCCCCGCGTGTTACACGCGCGCCTGCGCGAGTTGCTTGAGCGACGGGCGGTTGGCAACCGAGATGCGCCGGCGCTCGACGCGAATCAGCCCCTGGATCTGGAAGTCGCGGATGGTGCGTGACACCGTCTCGCGGCTCGCCCCGATCATGTGGGCGATCGTCTGGTGCGTGAGCGGCTTCTCGATCGTGTCCTTTCCCCCTTCCTCGGCAAAGTCGAGGAGGAGCCGGGCAATGCGTCCCGGGACGTCGAGGAGCGCGAGGCCGTGGATCTTGGCGTCGGCGCGGCGCAGGCGGCGCGCCAACTCGACCAGGAGCGACCAGGCGACCGCCGGATTGGCTTCGACTCGTCGGCGGAAATCGTCGCGACGCAACACGAGAAGGTTCGTATCCTCCATCGCGATCACGTGCGCCGATCGCGGCTGGTCGTCGATGAGTGACAGCTCTCCGAAGTGCTCGCCGACGCCGAGGACGCCGAGGATGACTTCACGTCCGTCTTCGCCGATCAGGACGACCTTCACGCGGCCGTCGCGGACGATGAAGAGCGAGTCGCCGGGATCGTCCTCGAAGACGATCACGCTCCCCTTCGGATAGTTCTTCTCGCGCGTAAGTTCGGCGAAGCGCTGGAGTTCGGCGTCGTCGAGTTTGGAGAAGATCGGAATGGAGCGAAGGAAGTTGCTGATATCCATCCGCGGTGCCTGTAGTGCTGAAGTCGGGAACGAAGATGTAGCCGGAGTCGGGTCGATCGCGAGCAGGGGAGCCATGACAGTGGCATTCCGAGGAGACGGCACGGAAGCGCGAGTAGACAAACACCCCGCCACAGGTAGGACGCCGCGCGGGACGTCCCGTCACAGTGGCGCTGTGCGCCGTTCCCCGTGCTTCGGCGCAAGCGTCGATGGCCTGTCACGCTGCGCCTGACAGTGCGCCGCGCGCCCCGCCGTGAGCCAACCGCGGCCTTACGGTTGCCGGAATCGCACGCCGCGTCTGTGGCGGGAGTCACAAGGCGGGGGGCTGGGGGGCGGCCGGGCGGCCGGGCGGCCGGGGCCGATTGGATCGGAAAGGGGTCAGAGTCAGCGAGAAATCACTTGAAGGGGGTCAGAGTCACCGAGAAATCACTTGAAGGGGGTCAGAGTCACCGAACCAAATTCTCGGTGACTCTGACCCCGAATTGGCTGACCTCGAACGTGCCCCGACTCTGCCCCCCTCCCCCCGCCCCGAACTTGTTTCCCACCCTCCACATCCGCTACATTCTCATGCTCTTTACCAGTACCTCGAGAGGCCTCCGTGAAAGCTGACATCCATCCGGAGTACGCCACCGCGACCGTGAAGTGCGCCTGCGGCAACAGCTGGCAGACGCGTTCCACGATCGGCGAACTCCACCTCGATATCTGCTCCAACTGCCACCCCTTCTTCACCGGGAAGCAGAAGCTCGTGGACACCGCGGGACGCGTTGAGCGCTTCCGCCAGAAGTACGCCGGGAAGTCGGCCTGAGCCTCCGCGACCGCTTAGCGGACGCCGTCGCGCGCGCCGCCGAAGTCGAGCGTGAACTCTCCGATCCAGCGACCGCCAAGGACTCCAGGAAGCTGGCAGCGCTAGGTCGCGAGCATCAGCGCCTCGGCGCGGTGGTCGAGCTGGCGAACCGCATTCGCAGGACCGAGGACGAGCTCGCGCAGGCGCGCGAGCTCGTTTCCATTGACGACCCCGAAATGGCCGCCGAGGCCACCGCCGAGGTCGAGCGACTCGCGCACGCCCTCGAACAGATGGACGTGGACCTCAAGCCGCTCCTCGTCCCGCACGACCCGCTCGACGACCGCCCGGCCATCGTCGAGATACGCGCCGGCACCGGCGGCGACGAGGCGGCGCTCTTCGCCGCCGACCTGTATCGCATGTACACCCGCTACATCGAGCGCCACGGCGGGTGGCGCATCGAGATCATGTCGCACTCCGACGCCACGCTGGGCGGCATCAAGGAAGTCGTCTTCAAGGTCATTGGCGACGGCGCCTTTGGTGCCATGCGCTGGGAGTCCGGGGTGCATCGGGTGCAACGCGTCCCCGCCACCGAAGCCGCCGGACGTATTCACACCTCCGCCGCGACGGTCGCCGTCCTTCCGGAGGCGGAAGAAGTGGACGTGAGCATCGACGACAGGGACCTCCGCATCGACGTCTATCGCGCGTCGGGGCCAGGGGGGCAGGGGGTGAACACCACCGACTCCGCGGTGCGCATCACGCACCTCCCCACCGGCATCGTCGTCTCCCAGCAGGACCAGCGCTCGCAGATCCAGAACAAGGCGAAGGCGATGGAGGTGCTCCGCGCTCGCATCCTCGACCAGCGCCTCTCGGAGATCCAGTCTGAGCGCGCCCGCATGCGCAAGACGCAGGTCGGCACCGGCGACCGTTCGGCGAAGATCCGCACCTACAACTTCCCGCAGAGCCGCGTCACCGATCACCGCATCAATGTCACCCTCTACGACATCTCCCGAGTGATTGACGGTGACATCGGCAAGCTGATCGAAGCACTGCGACTCGCCGACACGGAAGAGAAGCTCTCCGGCGACTCGGCCGCGTAAGGTGGGGAGCGAAGCCGCGCGCGCGGACGAGCCAGCCCCGCTCACCGTCGCCGAATGCGTAGCGCAGGTGACCGCCGTGCTGCGCCCGGCGTTCGGCCACGCCGCCGAGCGAGAAGCCCGCGACCTCGTGGCCGCGGTGCTGGAGCAGCCTCGCCACTGGCCTTCGACGTCGGCGGCCACGCGACTCGGCGAGGTGGAGCAGGGGCGCGTGCTGGCGGCCGCCGCCCGACGGCGCGCCGGAGCCCCGCTGGCCTACGCGGTGGGGACCGCGGCCTTTCGTCACCTCCTCCTTGGCGTCGACGAGCGCGTCCTGATTCCGCGCCCCGAAACGGAGTACCTGATCGACGTCGTCCTCGGCACGCCGCAGGGGAAGGGCGGCGGCCTGGCCGTCGATATTGGGACCGGTTCCGGAGCCATTGCACTGGCGCTGGCGGGCGAGGGGCCCTTTTCGCGCGTGGTTGCCACGGACATCTCCAACGACGCGCTGGCCGTGGCCCGCGCCAACGCGGCGCGCTGCGCGTCGTCGCTTCGCTGTTCCGTCGAGTTTCGCGCCGGCGACGCGCTGGCGCCGTTGCACGACATGGCGCATGAGGTCGACGCCATCGTCTCCAATCCCCCGTATATTGCCTTTGCCGAGGCGCGGGAACTGCCGCCTTCGGTCCGGGACTGGGAGCCTCCCCAGGCGCTCATCTGTCCCGAGGACGGCATGGCCGTTTCGGGGGTGATCGTGGCCGGCGGGTGGAAGCTGTTGCGCCCCGGCGGACTGCTCGCCTTCGAGACGGATGCGCGCCGGGCCGGGCGACTGGCCGACCTGGTGCGACGCCACGGCGCCTACGAGGACGTTCGCGTGATCCCCGACCTTGCCGGCCGGGACCGCTTTGTCCTGGCAACACGTCGATCCTGACGCGTGGCACCTGACGGCAGCACCGCCAGGCGTTGCACCTGCACCAACTCCAGCACCTGAAGCATCCGAAGCACCCGTTCCACCCGACCGTATCCAATCCAGCATGCCTAACGATGCGGCCCACGTGGCGCCGCAGCGTGCCGTCCCCCGGGACGGGAATGGCTCCCCGACCCCGGGGTCCCTCGCGCCACGCAGAATGGAACCGACCATGATTGACTCGAAGGCGAAGGAACTCGGACGCCTCCTTGGGCAGAGCGACCAGTACAAGGCGCTCAAGCGGGCCAACGACGGCCTTGGCGCCGACAAGGACACGGTGATGATTCTGCGCCGCATGGAAGAGCTGCGCACCGACGCCCAGCGCATCATCGAGGGCGGCGAGGAGCCGACCGCCGAGATGGAGCGCGAGATGGACACGCTCCTCGGGCGCGTCCAGGGGAATGCGTCGTACCAGGCCGCCGTCGCTGCCCAGGAGAACTTCGACAAGCTCATGATGCAGGTGAACAGCTGGATTGCCGAGGGGATCAAGTCCGGCGCCGCATCCCCGATCATCACGCTCGCCTGAGCGTGGGCGTGAGCACGCGCGTGAGCACAGGTGCACTCGCGGCTGAAGGCGCACGGCGCGGCGCGCTGGTGGTGCTCGAGGGGGCGGAGGGCGTCGGCAAGACGACGCAGCTTCGGCGCCTCGCGGACCGGTTGCGGCTGACGGATACGCCGCACTGCACCGTGCGCGAACCCGGCGGTACGCCGGCGGGCGACGAGATCCGCCGTCTCCTCCTCGACCCCGCCATGCACATCGCCCCGCGCGCGGAAGCGCTGCTCTTCATGGCCTCGCGCGCCCAACTCGTCGACGACGTCGTGCGCCCCGCCATCGCTCGTGGCGCGGTGGTCCTCCTCGATCGCTTCTTCCTCTCGACCTACGCCTACCAAGTGGCCGGGCGCGGGCTCGACGAGACCGGGGTGCAATCGGCCAACGGCTTCGCGACCGGCGGCCTCTCGCCCGACGTCACGCTCCTCCTCGACCTCCCGGACGGCGAGGGGTTCGGGCGCATCAGCGCCCGGGGCGAGCACGACCGCATCGAACGCTCGGGCGACGACTTCCACACCCGCGTGACTCGCGCCTTTCGCGATTTTGCCTCTCCGGCGTGGCAAGCCCGACACCCGGAGTGCGGTCCCATCGTAATGATCGATGCCCTGGGGAGCGAGGACGACGTGGCGCGCCGAGTATGGGAAACGCTCTCGGCGCGGCTCCCTGAAACGTTTCTCCCCGTTCGAGGGTCTCACCTCTAGCCCATGCCGATCCGTTCACGCCTGTTCGTGGTGATGACTGCTATGGGGAGCTCTCTCGTCTTTGGCGGGTGGCTCCTGGGCCGCGGCCTGCGCAGCGGCGCGCATGGGTCGGTGGACGGCGAACGGCTCTTCGACCAGGTGGTGCAGCACGTGCGGCGCTACTACGTCGACTCGGTCTCGACCGCCGACCTCTTCGACAAGGCGCTGGTCGGGATGATGGACGAGCTGGGCGATCCGCACTCGCTCTATCTCAAGCCGGAGCGCCTCAAGCGGCTCAACGAGATCACGACCGGGAACTACACCGGGCTCGGGATCCAGGTCGACATTCGCGATGGCTGGCCGACGGTCCTTGCCCCGCTCCCGGGCGGTCCGGCCGAGCGTGCCGGGCTGATGAGCGGCGACCGCCTGGTGGAGGTGGGGGGAAAGGGGACGCGCGACCTCACCGGTGACGAGGTGCGTGCCCTGTTGCGCGGGCCCGTGGGATCGGCCATCGACCTGATGATCGAGCGTGCCGGGTCGCCCACGCCGATTCCCGTGCGCGTCACGCGCGGTGAAATCCACCGCCGCGCCGTGCGGCGCACCGCGCTGCTGGACGGCGGCGTGGGTTATGTCGATGTGGACGTCTTTTCCGACTCCACGCAGTTGGAGGTGTCGCGGGCGATCGATTCGCTCTCCACCGCGGGGATGACGTCGCTGGTGCTCGACCTGCGCGGCAACCTGGGAGGGCTGCTGGCCCAGGGCGTCGGCGTCTCCGATCTCTTTCTCGACAAGGGAAAGGCTATCGTCTCGATTCGTGGTCGCACCCCCGAGGCCAACGGGATCTTCACCGATTCGCAGCAGCAGCGCTGGCCCCGGCTCCCGGTGGTGATCCTGGTGGACGATGGCAGCGCCAGCGCCTCGGAGATCGTCGCCGGCGCGTTGCAGGACCACGACCGCGCGCTGCTGGTGGGACGCACGACGTACGGCAAGGGGAGCGCGCAGTCGCTCTTTCCCACCACGACAGGTGGCGCGCTCAAGCTCACCACGGCGCGGTGGTATACGCCGTCGGGGCGGTCGATCGACCGGCGCACGGGCGAAGGCGGCGACACTACCGAGGATGCCGACCGCCCGCGTTTCAAGTCCGACGCCGGGCGCACCATTCTCGGCGGGGGCGGCATCATTCCCGACGTTGTGGCTGGCGACACGGCGCAGAGTCCGCAGGAGCTGGCACTCGCCGGCGCGTTAGGCAAGCGGATCCCCCAGTTTCGCGACGCCCTCACCGCCCACGCGCTCAGCGTGAAGCAGTCGCCGCCGTCGTCGCCCGACTTCACGGTGACGCAGGAGATGCGCGACGGGCTCTGGCGCGTGATGCAGGCGCGCGGGCTCTCGTTCGATCGCAAGATCTACGACGACGCGGCGCCGATTGTCTCGCACCTCATCGCCCGCGAGGTCTCGCGCTACGTCTTTGGCCCGGCCGCCGAGGCGCGTCGCTCGATCAATGACGACGAGGTGATCCAGGAGGCGCGACGCCTCGTGGCGGGGGCCCGCACCCCGCAGGACGTCCTCTCGGCCGCCACGTCGCACGCTGCGGCGCGTTAGTCCCTACTGGATCTCCGACTGGTCCACCACGCGCACGCCGCGCGGTGGCTTGAAGCGGAAGGCGCCCTCCGCAACGGCGGCGTTGGCGTCGAAGGCCGTGATCTTCACGAGGCGCACGACGCCGTTCAGCTCCTCGGCCTCGAACTGACGCAGCGTTCCGTCGGCCGCGTCGATCCACACCTTGGCCCGGGTGAAGCTGCTGCTGGCCTTGCCCTTGGGCGTGAGCGTCACGATGCGCGACGCCCGGCCGCCTAACGTGGCGGCACCACCATCGCTCACGGTGTAGCGCGCGCGCGGGTTGCTGAAGAAGGCGCCGATGAGGTCGATCGATCCCTCCACGTCGGAGGTGAGCGGGGCGCGAATCACCTGCCCGGGAGTGGAACTCGGGAGATAGACCCAGACATACTTGCCGTCGGAGACGATCATGTCGCCCTTGGGGTCGGCGAAACGGAAGGCGAACCGATCGGGACGCGCCTGCTCGAATTCGCCGCGCGACTGCAGCCTGGATCCGGTCAGTGGGTTCGTCACCACCTGTTCGAACGAGGCGCGGGCCGTCTTCACCTTCGCGTAGGCCTCGACGGCGCGATCGATCGCCGCGCCCGCGGCGTCCTGCGCCGGCAGTACGCGCGCCCACGCGCCAAGCGAGGCGGCACCCAGTGCGGCAGTGGCGAGCCAGCGAGAGATGGAATGCGAACCAGTCATCGTGATGGTGCGAGAGAATCGGGCGGGGGAACTCCCCGAGCGCGTCGTACGAGCAAGCCCTCCGTTATGCTACCGGACCGCGGCCCTTACGTTCCCGGCGACGGCGTGACGTCGCGCCCGATGGCCTGCGCGATGTGACGCACCTCCTGCATCAGTCGCGCGAACTGCTCCGGGAAGATCGACTGCGCCCCGTCGGACTTGGCGCGATCCGGGTTGGGGTGCATCTCGACGAGAATCCCATCGGCGCCAGCGGCCACGGCGGCGCGCGTCATTGGAATCACCATGTCGCGAAGCCCCGTGCCGTGGCTCGGGTCGGCCACGATGGGGAGGTGCGACTGCTTCTGGACAATGGGGATGGCGTTGAGGTCGAACATGTTGCGCGCCGCCGTATCGAACGAGCGCAGCCCACGCTCGCACAGGATCACCTGCGCGTTGCCTTCGGCCAGGATGTACTCGGCGCTGAGCAGGAGATCGGTGATGGTCGCCGCCATTCCGCGCTTGAGCAGTATCGGCTTGCCGATGCGTCCCGCGGCCTTGAGCAGCGAGTAGTTCTGCATGTTGCGCGCGCCGATCTGGATGCAGTCGGCGTATTCCGCCACCAGCTCGGCGCCAGCTTCGTCCATTGCCTCGGTCACGACGGGGAGCCCGGTCTCGGCGCGGGCGAGGGCAAGGAGTTCGAGCCCGCGCTTTCCCATCCCCTGGAACGAGTAGGGTGAAGAGCGCGGCTTGAAGGCGCCGCCGCGCAGCGCGCTCCCGCCAGCTGCACGCACGGCGCGCGCGGCGGCGAGGATCTGCTCTTCCGACTCGACGGAGCAGGGGCCGGCGACGATGACGATCGCGCTCCCGCCAAAGGCCACGCCCGGGGCGATGGGGACGACGGTGTTGGCCGGCTTCCACTCGCGCGAGACCTGCTTGTAGGGGCGCGAGACATGGATGACCTGCGCCACGCCAGCGAGGCCGACGACATTCGTGTCGTCGACGCGCCCGTCGTTCCCCACGACGCCGATGGCGGTGCGTTGCTCGCCGGGCATGGGGACGGGGGAATAGCCCATATCGGCGATCACGCGACAGACGGCCTCGATATCGGCCTCGGTCGCGGTGGTGTGCATGACGACGAGCATTACATCTCCTGAAGGTCGAGCACCCACCCGTCGTGAGCGCAGGTGACGCGCCCGTCGAATCCTTCGGCCACCTGGCCGAGGATATCGACCTCCTCCACGGGAGGGTAGAAATGTGTGAGGGCAAGGCGCCCGGGTCTGGCCACGCCGGCAATGACGCCACATTGCCGCGGCGTCAGGTGCGACGGGATGGCGAGTGCATCGGGAAGGGAGCACTCCAGCACGAGTGCATCGCACCCGGCCGCCCATTCGGCGAACGCGGGATCGAACCCGGTGTCGCCCGACATCACCACCCGGCGCCCCCGCGCCGAGAGGGAATATGCCACACTCTCGCTGGTGTGTGGAACCTTGAAGGGCTCGATTTCCCAGTGCGGCGCGAGGGGCAGGCGAGTCCCAGGTTCGACTTCGCGCACCACGATCGGCAGCGTGGCTAGGAGATTGGCGCCGAAGACGGCGGCCATGCGTTCCAGCAGCCCCGCTGTCCCCACCGGCCCCACGATCTCGATCGGTTCGGCGCGCGGCGGGAGCATCCCGTAGCGCCACGAGTAGAGCAGGTTGGGGAGGTCGTTGGTGTGGTCGGCGTGAAAGTGCGTGAGGGCGACGTGCGTGATGGTGCGCCAGTCGACGCCCAGTTGTGCCATGCGAAAGACCGCCCCCGCGCCGCAATCGACGAGGAGTCGCACCTCGTGGTCGGCGAGGAGCGTGGCGGATTGGACGCGCGCCGGTGCCGGCGCGGCGGTCCCGGTGCCGATGGTGGTGAGCTTCATGCGGGGCACGCGGGCGAGAGCGGCTGCGCCCGCGAAGGCTGGAGACGGGAGAGGCCCCGGGCGCGCGTCGAGCGCCCGGGGCCTTCCACGACGATCCTGACGACTGTCCTGCCCGGCATCTCGTTAGGCCGGGGCAGCGGCGACCTCGCCCTCGCGGTCGACGGACGCCACGGCGGCGCCGTCGTCCGGGGTGCTGTCGTCGACGGTGTTGCCGCGCATTCGGACGCTCACGAGGCTCGACACTCCGGGCTCCTGCATCGTCACGCCGTAGACGGCATCGGCCGCCTCGGTCGTGGTGCGCGGGTTGTGCGTGATGACGATGAACTGCGTCTTCGACTTGAACTGGGTCAGCATCCGCACGTAGCGCCCGATGTTGGCGTCGTCGAGCGGGGCGTCGACTTCGTCCAGGAGGCAGAAGGGCGACGGCTTGGTGAGGAAGATGCCGAAGAGGAGCGAGAGCGCGACGAGGGCGCGCTCGCCGCTCGAGAGGAGGTGGATGCGCTGCGTGCGCTTGCCGCGCGGGCTGGCATGCACCTCGATGTCGCAGTCGAGCGGCAGCTCCGGGTTCTCCAGACGCAGGTCGCATTCGCCGCCGCCGAACAGCGTCATGAAGATCTGGCGGAAGTTCTCGCGGACCTGTGCAAACGTGGCGAGGAAGAGCTCGCGCGCGGTGGTGTCGATCTCGCGGATGGCCAGCTGCAACTTGTTCTTCGCCTCGGCCAGGTCGTTGCGCTGCGTGGTGAGGAAGTCGAGGCGCTTCACTTCCTCCTCGTGCTCCTCTACGGCGAGCGGGTTCACGGGGCCGAGCTTCTCCAGTTCGGTGCGGAGTTCATCGGCTTCGGCGCGCAGCGCGTCGTCGTCGACATCGACCGCCTCGAACGAGGTCATCAGGTCCTCGAGCGGGCGGCGCCACTCGGTTTCCAGGCGCTCCTTGATGGTCGCGCGGCGCCCCGACAGCTCGGTGAAGCGCAACTGCGCCTGGTGCAGCGACGATTCATGCTCGTGCGCCTCGCGGCGCGCGAGGTCGAGGGCATGGTCCGTCGCCTGCAACTCGGCGTCGGCGTCGCGCACCTGCTGCTCGGCGTCGGCCAGGCGCGACTCGGCGTCGTTGAGCGTTGCCACGCGCGCGTCGAGGTCCATCTGCCACGCCGCCATCTGCTCGGCGAGCGAGCGGTCGGAGTCGGCCAGTGTCGACAGCTCGCTGTGCAGCGAGGCCAGGCGTTGGGAGGCGTTCTCCTGCTCCTGGTCCAGCCGCGTGAGGCGATCGGTGGCCACCTGCAACCGCGCCTGCGACTGCGCCAGCGCCACCTGCCCGTTGGCGCGGCGCTCGCGTGCCGACTCGAGGCCGTGGTCCGCTTCCGCCAGCTGCACACGCAGCGCCTCCGCGTCGTTGCCGTGCACGCTCAGCGTCTCGTGCAGCTCGGCGGCGCGCACCTCCAGCGACGACAGGCGCGCCGACAGCTCCTCCTGGCGCTCGGCCAGGCGGCGGGCGAGCCCCTCGGCGTTCTCCAGTTCGCGCACGCCACGCAGGCGGCGGCGCTCCAGCTCCGCGCGCAGGTCGTTGGCGCGGCGGTCTTCGGCGGTGGCCAGGTTGGCCGCCTCGGTGGCCATTGCCACGGTGGCATCGCCCTCGGCCAGCGCGCGACGCGCCTCTTCCGCTGCTGCTGCGGCGAGTTTGCGTCCCTCGGCGGCGGCCTCCAGTTCGGCGCGCAACCCCGACAGCTCCGCTCTCCGACGCAGCGGGCCGGGGCCCGCGGTCGTTCCCGGAAGCCAGACGGCGCCACGCGCATCCACGAAGCCGGTCCCCTCGTCCAGCGAGTGCACGCGCTCCAGGAGGTTGCGCACCCACCCCGCGGCGGGGGGCGACACTTCAACTTGCGGCAGCAGGTCGCCGGCATCGCTCACGCTCGTCTCCGGCATCGCGTCGAGCGGGAGAAGGAGGAGCGGGCCGGGATTGGTGCTGGTGTGCCAGGCGCGCACTGCCTCGGCCGCGGCGCGATCGCGCACGACGATCGCATGCACCGTCATCCCGAGGAATCGCTCCACGAGGAGCGCCGAGCTGGCCGTCGTCGAGAGGAAGTCGGAGATGGGGCCCAGGACGGCTCCGTCGCCAAAGCGTTCCTTGTCGCGCAGCAGCCGCGCGGCGGCTGGGGCAAGCCCTACCCGTTCGCGCTCCAGCCCCTCGAGCGCGTTGACCTTTCCTTCGAGCGCGGTGTTGGCGTCCTCGGCGCGCCCCAACTCGGCGCGTGCCGCGGCATCGCGTTCGCGCGCGGCGCGTGCCGACGTGCGCGCCTCCTCGAGCGCGGCGACGGCGGCGGCCACGCTCACGCGCGCGAGCTCGATGGCCTCGTCGGCGCCCTCGATCTCGCGGGCCAGCGTGGCGGCGGCGTCGGCGAGTTGCAGCCGTTCCACCTCCAGCGCGGCGGAGCGCTGTTCCAGGTCGGCGGTCTCGCGCTGCGCACTCTCGCGGTCGAGGTCCACGCGGCGTTGCTGCTCACGGAGTTCACGCGCCGTGCGATCGGCGGCCTCCACCGCGGCGCGGGCGCCGGTCACTGCCTGACGAGCGGCGTCCTCGTCGCGCGCATGCACCGACAACTCCTCGCGCGCCGTGGCGAGCCCGGCGTCCAGTGTGGCCAGTTCTTCTGCGGCGCGCACGCGATCGGCGTTCAGCCGCTCGCCGAACGCCTCGCCCTCGCGGCGCTCCTCCTCGGCGCGCTGGCGGCGTTCCAGCGCGTTGCGCTGCCGCTCCTCGGCAACCGCGATCTCCGAGCGCAGCGACTGCACGCTGTTCTGCTGCGCCAGCGCGAGGCGCGACAGCTCGCCGCGGCTCGCCTCGGCGGCGGCGCGCCCTTCCTGGGCGGCATTGCGCGCCTGCTCGGCGTCACGCACGCGCGTGTCGTCGCCAGGTGCAAACTCGCGCAGCGTGACCAGCTTCTCCTCGAGCTCCTGCAGCTCCTGGTGCCACGCCGCCATCTCGCGCGAGGCCAGGGTGAGGTCCACCGAGAAGCGACGCTCGGTCAGCTCCACATGGCGTTCGGCGCGCTTGCGCTGCCGGGCGAGCGACCGCACCTGGCTTTGCACCTCGCCAATGAGGTCGTCCAGGCGCGACAGGTCGACCGTCGTTTCCTCGAGGCGACGCTCCGTGCTGCGACGGCGATCGCGATAGAGCCCGACCCCCGCCGCCTCCTCGAACAGCTCACGCCGATCGTCCGGGCGATCGGAGAGCAGGGCATCGATCATCTTCGACTCGATCACGATCCCCGAGTCGGCGCCAAGCCCGGTGCCGCGCAGCAGGTCGTGAATGTCGCGCAGGCGGCACGGTGCTCCATTCAGCAGGTAGTCGCTCTCCCCCGAACGCGACAGGCGGCGCGTGATGACCACCTCGCGGAAGGGGACCGGGAGCCCGCCGTCCTCGTTCTCGAAGACCAGCGACACTTCCGCCAGGTTCACCGCGCGCCGTGCCGACGAGCCCTGGAAGATCACCTCCTCCATCTTCGAGCCGCGCAGGATGCGCGCGCGCTGTTCGCCCAGCACCCAACGCACCGCGTCGGAGACGTTCGACTTGCCGCAGCCGTTGGGGCCGACGATGGCGGTGACGCCCATGTCGAACGTCATCGTCGTCGCGTCCGCGAACGACTTGAAGCCCTGCATTTGAAGCTTGGAGAGACGCACCTACGATGTACTCCCGACCCGCGTGACGAGGGCCGACTGAATGTTCAGGCTGTCGAGCTGCAACTTGAGGGGCTGCGCGTCGAACTCGGTCGAAAAGGCGCCGGCGTAGACACGATAGACCTGCGCCGAGTCGCGCAGGGCATAGGCAGGAATGCCGCGACCCCGGAACGCCGACACCCGCAGCTGCGCCGTGGCATCGGTCGTCGCGGAATCCAGGAGGAGGGCGAACGGTGTGCGCGCCACGCTCCCGGCGCCAGTGGTGACGACGCCGTTCTGCCGCAACGCCGCGAGATGGGCGGCGGCGCTGGCGCTGTCGCGGAACGCCCCGGTGACCAATCGGTACCACGGTGCGCTGTCCGATGCCACCGAGACCACGTTGAACGTGGTCCCGGGGAGCGAATCGCCGCGGCGCGCCACGTAGTCGATGGCGTCGTGGTCCGAGTTGGTGAACAGGAGCTCGATGCTGTACGACGCCTCGTTGCCGGGCGGTGTGGCCGGGGTGGAGGCGAGCGCCGCCGGGGCGATCGGCGCCGGGATGGCGGGGAGGCTGTTCAGGTCGCCCCCGCCCAGCCCAAGGAGCGGGCGCCAGCGCGAGTAGGTCACCGCGGCCCCGACGGCGAGCACGAGCAGCGCTGCCACGGGCAACTGCCACCGCGGGATTGCCGGCTTCGCCAGCCGGTTGGCGAACGACGGCACCGACGGCGAACCGCTCGGCGTGTGCAAGGCCGTCTCGCTGCGCACCTCGCCCAGCTGCGCCGCCGCTGGGTTCGGGGAGATTGCCTCTCCCACGAGAACGATGCCGTCGAGGTGCATGACCATCTGTCCCATCGTCGGGACCATGGCCGGCGCTGCCACCAGCAGGAGCGCGTCGGCGCGCCGCACCTGATCGGCAATGACCTCCCACCAGCGGTTGGTGAGGACGTCGACGGCCAGTGGTGACTCCGCGCCGCCGGCCACGAGCCAGACGTTGGGGCGCGAGCCGTGCGGGCGCGCGGCCTTCTTGAGCGAGACGCCGAAGTGCACCATGTCGCTCACGCCGGGGTGCGCGTCGGTCTCGTCGGCGTCGACGAGCCCTTGTCCGTCGCCCAGGAGGTCGAGGATGTAGACGCGCCGCTGCCGCGCCTGGAGCTTGGCAATGCCGAGCGTGACGGCGCCGGTGGCGGCGGGATCGTCGCCGAGCACGGCGACGGCGGCATGCGGCCCGACGGCGGCGTTGACGCGCACGCCGGCCGCTTCCCACATCGCCTCGTAGTTGCGAAGGTCGAGCGCGGTCAGGGGACCCCCTCGTACACCCAGTAGTTGTGCTTCGACGCGCGTCCCATGCGTTCGGCGTCTGCTTTCGAGTTGTAGGGGCCGAAGATGACGCGGAACACCGTCGTGCCCGCCGTCTCGCCCTTCACCACGCGCGGGCGCTGGCCGTCCACGTTGATCCCCTCGGCGATTTCGCGGGCGCGCTCCTCGGAAAGGACGGCGGCGAACGAGACCGTCCATGCGTCGCGCGCGGCTGCAGCTGGCGGCGCTTCCTCGCGCCGCTCGGTGGCGGGGGCGCTGTCGACGGGGACCGTGGCGGCGGCGGTCGCACTCGTGGCCGGAATGTGCCGGATCGAGTCGGCCCCGGTGTCGCCCGCCACCGCCTCGCCCAAGGAGAACGAGACCGGGACGTCCACACCGCGTGCCCGCGGGCGCAGCCCGTTCCAGAGCGCGAAGAACCAGACGTCGCTGGCTCCCCCTGCCACCGTCTGCTTCACCGTCCCCTGCGCCGGTTCGACGAAGGCAACGTCGCCACCGCGCACCGTGGCCACCAGCCCGTCCACCGCCACCGCGGGAAGGTCGGCGCGCCACGCGGTCTTGACCGTCCCCACCAGCGCGTCAGAGGCGATGGCGACGACCCACGCCGAGTCGCCGGACACCGGGCGCGCCAGGAGGAAGCGTCCCATCGGGTCCATGCGCATCTCGGTGACGAGCCCGGGGAGTTGCACCGCCCCGCCGATGTCCTCGGCGTAGCGATCCATGACCTCGAGTCGCGGCCCCCCCTTGTTGGCGAGGAAGATCCGGTCGCCGCTGGGCGTCGGGGCAATGGCGAGGATCTCGTCGTCGGCCTTTACCCGGTCCACGCCGTCGAACTCGCGCGGCTGCACGCTCAGCAGCTCCCGCTTGACGCCGAGGTACAGGCGGTCACCCATCGGCGTCACCACCGCGCGATCGGGGCGCGGGACCTCGATCGAGTCGCCAATTGTCTCGTCAGGCGGGTGCAGGCGCAACAGGTACGTCTTGCTCCCGCGGTCGAGCAGCACGACGAGCGTTCCATCGACGAGCGGGAAGAGGCGCCGCACCTTGCCGCCGGCGGGCGCCTGCCAGTCGCCGCTCGGCGTTAGGCGGACGAGCGTGTTCTGGTCGTCGACGCCGAAAATCGACCAGCCATCACCCGAGGCGATGGAGGAAAGCGATGCGTTCGACGCCTGGCGTGACGTCCCCAGCCGCAAGTCGAGCCAGCCCGGCGCACCGTCGCTGGCGAGAAAGGCGAGCACGCCATTCTCGCCGTCGAACGCCATCACGCGATCGAGCGCGGGGACCGGTTGCTGCGACTTCCAGATGAGCGAGTCCAGCGACGGATAGCGATACGCGCGCACGATCCCGCCGTCGCGCGGCAGGCGCACGACGATCGGGTCCGGCCCGGAGGAGGGGAGGGCACCGGACGCTCCGGGCGCCGCGTCGCGTTCACCGCGACCACACGCGCATACCGTAAGCGCCAGCGCCACGAAAGCGCGCACTCGCACGCGCGAAAAGTAGGGCGGGAGGGGGGCGGATGGGAGACTTGATTCTTTGGGACGGGAGACGGGAGACGGGGGACGGGAGTGCGCGCGCTTCGCGCTCGCGTCATCACAGGCGCGCCGTGATGTGCGCCCCCCGCGAAACGCAACGCGGCGCCTCTCGGCGCCGCGTTGCACTCCCGTCCCCCGTCCCCCGTCCGCCCCTAGAACGACTGCCCCAACGTCCACATCCAATACCCCTTCTTCCCCGGGCGGTCGAGCGGGACGGCGTAGTCCCAGCGCAGGAGCGCGAAGCCGAAGAGGTTGAGGCGGATCCCCGCGCCGTAGGAGCGCAGGAAGTAGCGCTGGTTCCCCTGGTCGTAGTTGTCAGGCTTGGAGAACGAGACCGACTGCCCCTTGGACCAGGCCGCGCCGGCATCGTAGAAGACGAGCCCGTCCACCGGCGGGAGCGAAATCGGGAGGAGTCCGAGGTCGAAGCGACGGACGAGCGGGAAGCGCATCTCGACGTTGGCAAAGGCCACGCGCGTTCCCAGCAGTTCGGTCGCCGAGCAGTTGGCATCGCTCCCCACCACGCCGCCGCAGAACTGCGAGTAGTACTGCTCGCGGTCGTAGCCGCGCACGAAGTCGGGGCGCCCGATGTACTTGCGCGAGACCACGGCCTCGTCCTTCCCGATCGCCAGGCTGGTCTGCGCGCGGAAGGCGAAGGTCAGGAAGTTGAAGAGGATGGGGACGTAGCGACGGTAGTCGCCCGTGTACTCGGTCCATTGCAGGCCGCCGACCATCGGCTCGACCTGGAAGCGGTAGCGCCGCCCCGAGATGGCCCCGGTGTAGCCAAACAGCGTGTTGTCCGAGACGTAGGCGGCGTACGGCCCCACGTAGCTCAGGCTCCCGAGGTTCGTCACCGAGTCGGTGATGAACTGCGTGGCGTAGCCGCTGGTGTAGTCGATTCCGCGGCGCACGTAGGCAATCGAGCGCGAGACGTTGTTGGCGTTGAGGCCGTACTCCCAGCGCGTGAAGCGGTTGCTCGGCCGCATGGCCACGGCGAAGCCCTGCCGGAAGATGAAGCGGGCGATCTCCAGCTCCTGGATCGTCCGGTTCGTGCCATCGCCGACGTAGTTCTCGGAGTAGTTGTTGAGGAAGAAGTACGGCGTCTGCGCGGCCCCGGTCATGTATTGCAGCCGCGATGCCATGTTCATGTAGGCGCCGTAGAAGTACGCCTCGCTCAGTCGCCCGTTCACCTGCCCGGCGGCAATCAGTCGGTTGTTGCCGAGCATGTCGCCGAGGACGATCGCCGTCCCGCCAAAGATGCCGCGCCCGAAGTTGTCCTGCGCGTAGCCGATGCTGGGGCGCGAGATGTACTCGGGCTGCAGTCCAGGCTTGTAGTCGTAGGTGCGGAACCTGGTCGTGTCGGGAAGGGCGAGCGATGCGCTGTCGAGGATCTGTGCCACCGAGACCGGGGCGTTCCCCGAGCGCTCGTTGGCCCCGGGTGTCTCCGCCGAGTTGCGAATGCCGGTGGTCGAGCGGTAGACGGAAATCTGCCGATCGTTGGCGCGCGTGCTGTCGCTGGCCTTGGCCGCGGCATCGATGGCCCGCAGCATGTCGGCGGCGTTGGCCTGGTTGGCGGCGACCGTGGGGTCGGCGCGCCGCACCGAGTCACCGGCGGCGCCGGCAGCCGCAACGATTGACGGCGCGGGGCGATACGGCTTCGTCTTGAAGCGCCGCGGGTTGGCCACCGTCCAGACGGTGTAGTCCCCCTTCTCGTAGTACGTGAAGGCGAGGCGATCGGCCTGCCGCGCCCACGTGATGGCCGGCGAGTACTCGGTGATGGCGCTGATGGCGCCGATCACGTTGGTGAGCTGGAAGTGCTCCCTGGCGTCGAAGTCGTACAGGAAGACGTTCTGGATCCCCGTGCGGTCGCTGATGAAGGCAAGCGACTTGCCGTCGGGGGCCCACATCGGGTTGAGGTTGAGTCCATCCTGGTTCGGCAGCGTCTCGATGCGCCCCGATGCGAGGTCGAGCGTGGCGATCTGCCACTGCTCGAACTTGAGGAACTCGAGCTCGGCCTTGGGCGTGCGGTCGGTCGCGAAGGCAATCGTCTTGCCGTCGGGCGACCACTGCGGCTGCATCTCGGCGAACTTGTCGTTCGTGAGCTGGCGCAGCTTGCCGGTGGCGAGGTCCACGATGAAGAGGTCGTTGATGCCGTCATCGTAGCCCTGGAAGACGATCTGCTTCCCGTCCGGGCTCCATGCCGGCGACATGACGACGTCGAGCGGGAAGTTGTCGTATGTCTTGACCACCTTCCGGCGCCGGACGTCGAGCAGGTAGAGGACGTCCTTGCCATCCTTCTGCGCGGTGAAGGCCAACTGCCGCCCGTCGGGGGAGAAGGCGCTCTGCGAGTAGAGCAGGCGCAACTCCTCGAAGTCCGGGTTGAGCACCGACTTCACGAGGCGCTTGATGCGCTTGCCGGTCTCGCCGTCGCCGAGCCACAGGTCGGGGAAGACCTCGCCGCGCAGGAAGGAGCCCTGCGAGATGAAGGCGATATACTTTCCGTCGTTGGAGAAGGCCGGCGCGATGAAGAGCTGCGAGAAGCCGCCCGTCTTGCGCGCGTTGAGGAGCGGTTCGGAGAACTTGCGCGCGCGGTCCAGGTTGGCCACCTGCGGGAGGTGCTTGACCTGCATCGCCTCGCGCCACTCGTCGCTCAGCTCCTCGAGCGAGAGGCCCAGTTCGCGCTTGAAGGCGCGATCGATCCCCACGTTCGGCACGGCGTTCATGATCTCGCCGATCACGTCATCGCCCCACCGCCCGCCAATGTACTCCCACAGCGCCTCGCCGTAGCGGTAGGGGAAGAACATGTCGGGGCGCTCCGTCATCTGCTCGATGGTCGGGAGGTTCCCGTTGAGCGAGGCGTCGCGCACCCACGACTGCGTGAGGACGTGACCGGGGCCTAACGAGAGATACTCCGCCATCCCCTCCATGAACCAGAGCGGCGGTTGCACCTGCTGCAGCGTCTGCAGCCCGCCGCCGGCACGGCCGCGGGCAAAGATGTCGTACTGGAAGGCGTGCGTGAGCTCGTGCGCCAGCACATGCTCAAACGAGCGGAAGTCGCCGGTGAACGGGAGGAGGATGCGATGCCGCAGCGCCTCCGTCACGCCCCCCGTCCCCTCGCCCAGGTCACCCGTGACGTTGTTCTGCCCGAAGTCCGTGCGCGAGCGGAAGAGGATCAGCGGCTTTTTCTCGCGGAATTGGTGGTTCAGCATCCGCGACAAGCGCCCGTACGAGCGCTCCGCCATGCGCGCCGCGTCCTTGATGATCGCTTCCTCTTGCGGGTAGTAGTGGACGAGGAAGTGCTCCGTCTCTAGGACCTTCCAGCGGAACTTGTCGAACTGCACCTGGTTCTGGCCGAAATACATCTGCTGCGCCTCGGCCGTCCGCACCGGCACCACCGAGCCCAGGACGGCCGCGCACGCGGCGCTGCCCACGAATGCGGGGACGGTCCTACGCATGGTCGCGCGCCACATCATGCCTTCGCTCCTTGAACCGTGAGCGGGACGACCGTCGCGTCGCCCCAGAGCCGTTCGAGCTGGTAGTAGCTCCGCATCGCGGGATGGAACACGTGCACCACCACGTCCACGTAGTCGAGAATCGCCCAGCGACCCTGCTCGATTCCCTCCGTGTGCGCCGGACGCTGCCCCTCGCGCTTCAGCTCGTCTTCCAGCCGCTGCGCCGTGCTGCGCACGTGCATGTCCGACGTCCCGCTCGCGATCACGAAGAAATCGGCCATGTCGCTCACCCCCTTGAGGGAGAGGATCGTGATGTCCTGCGCCTTGAACTCCTCGCAGAGCGCGCCGATCCGTTGGGCGAGCGCCGCACTCGCGGGAGCGGCGGAGGGATCGGCGATTGGGGTGGACTTCCGGGATGCGGCGTGCGGGGCAGGTCTCTGTGCGGTCTTGGCTGCGGGCGCCATGCGGGCCATGCGGAGGCGGGTGTAGTCCGTGTTCTAGCGACGCCGACGGTGAAAGGTTCCGGCAGCGCCACGCCCGTCGGTCCGGGCAGTGCGTAGCTTAACGCGCGCAACACGGGAGAGCGACACGCGGGGGAGGGGGGGCCCCTACGGGGGAGAGGACGAGAAGACGAGAGGACGAGAAGACGAGAAGGGGTGGCCACCGTCCCCGGCGCCACCCCTCTCGTCTTCTCGTCTTCCCGTCCTCTCGTCTTCTACTGCTTGATCACCCACACCTTGATCTCAGGCTTCACGTCGGCGTGCAGCTTGACCGGCACGCGGTACACGCCGAGCGCCTTGATGGGCTCGTGCAGGTCGATCTGGCGCTTCTCGATGTGATGCCCCTGGGCCTCGAGTTGCGCGGCGATGTCGGCAGCGGTCACGGAGCCGAACAGCTTGCCTTCCTCGCCCACGCGCGCCGAGAAGGTGAGGGACACCTGCTCGAGCTTCGACGCGTAGTCGGCCGCCGTCTGGCGGCGTGACGCTTCGGCCGCCTCGAGGCGCGCCTTTTCCTGGGCGATGCGCTTCTTGTTCCCCTCCGTCGCCGTCACGGCAACGCCGCGCGGGAGGAGGTAGTTGCGGGCAAAGCCGGACGACACCTTCACCAGGTCGCCGGGCTGCCCGAGGTTCTCGACTGCCTGTCGCAGGATGACTTCCATGGTCAGCTCCACTCGTTATGCGGCGGGGCGTGCACGCCCGCGCCAGTCGATCCACGTATCACCCAGTCCAAGCCCCAGCGAGAAGACGCTGACCACCGGCCAGGCGAGAAAAATCGCAATGAAAAAGAGCACGCGCACGGCGCCGCGCGGTGCGAGGAACCAGTCCAGAACCCCCATCCCCCGCAGCGCGTACAGCACGCCGAAGAAGAGCAGGAGGTTGAGCCCAACCCCCCGCGCGTCCTGCAGCGTCGGGACGACGAGCACCGTCACCCCCAGCACGAACCCCCACACCAACTGGTCGTTGAAGCGGAACTCGCCCAGTGACTTGAGCGGCGCCCCGATGCGCGTCCGGCTGGCCCGGTGGTACAGCGACCAGGCCAACCCCAGCATCGCCAGCGACTCCAACGCCAGCAGCGCCGGGAAGAACTGCGCGGTGAGCGGCGGGATCTGGCGCAGTTGCGCCTGCGCCTGTTCCACCATCGCCGACGCCGCCGGATAGCGCTGCGTCAGCTCCTTCCACTCGGGAGACGCCGACCGCATCGTCCATTCCGCCTCCGCCGACTCGAGGCGTCGCGACAGCTCGTCGCCGAAGTGACGCGCCACGCTCGCCGGCGAAATGCGCATCGTGACGATCACCAGCAGTCCCACCGCCATCGCCATCGCGGTTGCCGACAGCGCCCGCGTGAAGAAGGGGCGCCTGGGAGCCACCGCGCTCACCACCCCGAACGAGGCGGCGAGCACCGTCCCCCACCCCCGCGCCAGCGCGTCGAACGGCAAGGCGCCGGGACGCGCCAGCGATACGATCCAGAGCGCCAACCCGGTCCAGATGATGGCGAGCCAGAGGCGTCCGCCATTCATCCATCCCACCAGCGCACAGACCGCCATGGCCGGTGCGATGAGAAGCATGGTCTGCTCGATGGGAACGAGCAGGCGAAGGACGGCGACGAGCGGAATGGCCAACGCCAGCAGGAGCGCGAGGATGACGCGAAGCCATCCCCGTTCCTGCGGCGCCGTCAACGGCACCGGCATCGAGGCCGGTACTGGTGGCGGAGTGGTCACCGGCGTTGCCCAGTTGGTGTCAGCGAGTGCGCGTGCGAGACGTCAGCGTCAGGCGCTGACGTGCCCGCGCTGGTACGGGATCAGCGCCAGGAAACGTGCGCGCTTGATTGCCGTGGCCAGCTGGCGCTGGTGACGCGCACAGACGCCGGAGAGGCGGCTGGGCAGGATCTTGCCGTGATCGGTGATGAAACGGCCGAGCGTGCGATCGTCCTTGAAATCGACGTAGTGCACGCGCCCTTCGCAGAAGGGGCAGGTCTTGGTTTGGCGTCGCATCATGGCTTAGTCCTCGTCCTCGTCGTCTTCTTCGGCGCGGCGGCGGGCCAGCGCGGCTTCCTCTTCGGAGACCGGCGGCGCGCCGAGCTCGTGCTCGTAGAGGGTGATCAGGTAGCGGATGACGCCATCATCGAGCTTGAGCGCGCGCTCGAACTCGGGAAGCGTCGTGGGGTCTGCATTGATGCGCGCCAGCACGTAGTAGCCCGTCTCGCGACGCCCGATCTTGTAGGCGAGCTGACGACGTCCCCAATGGTCGACCTTGATCTCCTCGGTCGTCCCCAGCAAGGCGTGATGCTTGGCGAGTTTTTCCTGGATGACGGCATCTTCGAGCGCAGAGTCGAAGATGTACACCGCCTCGTACTGTCGAGACACGGTCGGCAATCCTCCCTTTGGTCGTGGACCGCCCCCCGTTGGTTGCCGGAAACAGGGGGAGGGACAGGGCGCCAGTAAGGCGCCGGTGAGTTGTCCGCGCAACCTAGTGGGTTTCTCCTTGAATACCAAGGGGTTACATTCGCAGGCCATGTGCGGACGCTTTGGACTCACCCGACCCGAGCGCCTCGACCTCGAGCGCTTCGGCATCACGGAGCTCCCCCCGCTCGTCCCGCGCTTCAACATCGCGCCGGGGAGCGACATCCTCGTCATCCGCGAACGCGACGGCGCGAGGGAAGCTTCACTGGTGCGGTGGGGACTCGTCCCAAGCTGGGCGAAAGACCCCGAGATCGGGAACCGCATGGCCAACGCCCGCAGCGACACCGCCTTCGAGAAGCCCGCCTTTCGCGGGGCCATGAAGGCTCGGCGCGCCCTCATCCCGGCCGACGTTTTCTACGAGTGGCAGGTCGTCCCCGGCCAGACGAGGAAGCAACCGCACGCGATTCGCCTGGCCAGTGGCGAGCCCTTCGCTATGGGTGCCCTCTGGGAGTACTGGAAGCCCAAGGACGGCTCGGCCGAGGGGATGGTCAGCACGGCGATCCTCACCACCGACGCCAACCTCCTGATGTCGCGCATCCACGACCGCATGCCCGTCATCATCTCGCCGGAGCACTACGAGGCCTGGCTCGACCCGCGAACCCCCGCCCCCGCGCTGCGCGACCTCATGCAGCCGTGCCCCAGCGAATGGCTGGAGGCGCACCCGATCTCGCTCCGCGTCAACAACCCCAAGTCGGACGACGAGCGGATCCTGGAGCCGCTGGAGCCGGCGAACTGAGTTGCCACTCCAGTCAACCTCAGTCGACCTCAGCGACCTCAGTCGACCTCAGTCGACCTCAGTCGCACAGCACGAGGCTTCCGCGCACCGAAAGCATCGCGCAGCTCATGCTTGAGATGACCGGTGGGAGCGCTGCCCCGACCGACCAGGTCACTCGGCGATAGTATCCGTTGACGGTCACGTCGAACCACCCCGTGCCTGGGTCGGGCGACTGGACACCCGAGGGGAGGACATACTGCGAACGCAGCGAGCGGAACTCGCTCGAAGTGGCCATGCGAAACATCTCTAGCGCCGACACAGTGTAGGCGGCTCCCGTTTGGACGTGCTGGTCGAGGTTGCAGTCGGCGCCCATCTCCTGCCCCTGGCACCAGCGATGGCGGTACCGCATGGTCGCCGAGTCGAGGCGCGTCTCCTCCCTGTACACATGCCCGCCCGCCCACGAGACCCCGCTCAGGACAATGGCCGCGGGCTCGCCCGGGGCAGGGACGCCGAGCCCTCCGTCGTGCGAGTTGGCGCATGCGCCGCTGGCGAGCAACGAGGTCAGCGCCAAGCGCGTCACGACCGTCGCGATGGTGGGATTGGGTGAGACTCGCATGGTCCCGCTTCCGATCAGGTAATGGACGCGCGCTACGACTTCCTCCCGTACGACGCGCGTCCCCCGCGAAGCTAGCGCCGACGACATCCTCTTCCCGTCACCCGACGAGCGGGCGCCGGCGCCTCGTCGCTACCGGCCATCTCACAGATGGTCGACGGCCCCAGGCCGGCGCAGGGCGCCGGCGCGCCGGCGACCATTTATGAGATGGCTTCTAGACGTTGAACCGGAACAGCATCACGTCGCCGTCCTTCACGACGTATTCCTTCCCTTCGCTGCGCACCGCGCCCTTCTCGCGCGCTTCCTTCCACCCGCCCAGCCGCACGAAATCCTCGTACGACACCGTCTCGGCGCGAATGAAGCCGCGCTCGAAGTCGGTGTGGATCACCGCCGCCGCCTTGGGGGCGGTGTCGCCCTGGTGAATGGTCCAGGCGCGCACTTCCTGCTCGCCGGCGGTAAAGTACGTCTGCAACCCTAACAGGTGATAGCCGGCGCGAATCAGGCGGTCGAGCCCCGCCGACTCCAGCCCTAACGAGGCGAGGAACTCGCTGCGTTCCTCGGGCGGGAGTTCGCCCAGTTCCGCCTCGATCCTGGCGGAGAAGGGGACCACCTCGGCTTCCTCTGCGCTGGAGGCGATCGCCTGGCGCAGCGCGGCGAGGTGCTTTCCCTCGTCGCCGTGCAGCTCCGTTTCCGTGACGTTGGCGGCGTAGAGCACCGGCTTGGCCGTGAGGAGGGCGAGCGGGGCGAGGACCGCCTTGTCTTCCTTCGAGAGCTTGCCTTCCCAGAGCGCCTTCCCCTCCTTGAGGAGTTCGAGCGCCGCCTCGAGCACCGGGAGTTCGTGCTGCGCGTCCTTGTCCCCCGTGCGCGCCGCGCGTTGCACCTTGTCGAGCCGCTTCTCCACGACGCCGAGGTCGGAGAGGGCGAGTTCGAACTCGATCACCTCGCGGTCGCGTACCGGATCGACCCCGCCCATCACGTGCGTGATGTCGGCGTCCTCGAAGCAGCGCACCACGTGCACGATGGCGTCCGTCTCGCGGATGTTGGTGAGGAACTTGTTCCCCAGCCCCTCACCCTGCGACGCCCCCTTCACGAGTCCGGCGATGTCGACGAACTGCACGACCGCCGGGAGCGTCCGCTTCGGCTTCACGATCTCCGCCAGTGCGTCGAGTCGCGGGTCCGGCACTTCGACCATTCCGACGTTAGGCTCGACGGTGCAGAACGGGTAGTTGGAGGCCTGCGCCGCCGCCGACGTGAGCGCATTGAACAACGTGGACTTGCCGACGTTGGGGAGGCCTACGATTCCAAGCCTTAGCATGAGAGGACGAGAGGACGAGAAGACGAGAAGACGAGATTGGGGGGCGAATGGGGGTGCGGTGGAAATGTAGTGAGCGAAAGGAAATGGTACGGGGTTGGGAGAGGGGAGCGGCTATGCTTGGGCATGCAGCTCTACAAGAAACTCAGCGTGTGGCGAAAGGCGCATGAACTGGCGCTCCGGGTCTTCCGCGCGACGGCGCCGTTGTATGCGATCCGGCAGTCGTACCTCGCCGGGCAGATGCGACGAGCCGCCTCGTCGATTCCCGCGAATATCGCCGAGGGGACTGGACGATCGACGAGCGCGCAATTCGCACAGTTTCTGCAACAGGCACTCGGCTCGGCGCGAGAGTTGGACTACCACCTCCTCCTCGCCCGCGATCTCGAGCTCATCGCGCCTGGCGATCACGCCATGCTCGAGGCGCGCGTGGACGAGGTGACCAAGATGCTCGTCGCCCTGCGCCGCACCGTCGCGAACCGCCCCCCACCCTCAAAAGCAACAAAGCCGCGCCCTCGCCCCTCACCCCTCTCCCCCCCCGCCAGGTAGCCCCTCGTCTTCTCGTCTTCTCGTCTTCTCGTCTTCTCGTAGAATCCCCGCCCACCCCTCCACCGACTCCTCAATCTTCGTCATCAGCCCCATCACCGCGGCGCGCTCGTCGGGCGTGCACTCCCCCAGTACGAAGTCGGCAAGGTCGCCCGGGGGGCGTTCACCGTTCGCGGGGCCGACGCCGATGCGGAGGCGGGCGTAGTCGCGCGTGCCTAACGTTGCCTCGATGGACTTGAGGCCGTTGTGGCCGCCGGGGCTCCCGGCGGCCCGCAGCCGCAACGTGCCGACCGGAAGGGCGACATCGTCGACGACGACGAGGAGGTGTTGCAGCCCCTCCCACTCGAGCCGCCGCAGATAGGGTCGCAGCGCGGCGCCGCTCAGGTTCATGTACGTCTGCGGCTTGACCAGGCGCAGCTTCTGCTCTCCCAGCACGCCATCCGCGACCAGCGCATCCCCTTCGGCTCGCCACGGCGAGAAACGCCAAACGTCGGCCAGGTGGTCGAGTGCCCACCAGCCGACGTTGTGACGCGTCCCTTCGTATGTGCGACCCGGATTCCCGAGCCCGACGATGAGCTTCATCGCCTAACGCTGAGGCGCAATGCGGCGGTCCGCGAGGCGGCCTACTTCTTCGCCTCGCCCTCTTCCTCCGGCTTCGGCTTGCGGATGAGTTCCGGCTCCGCCGCCGAGGGCTCGCCGCTGGCCGGCGTCTCCTCGCTGGTCTTCGGCGCGCTCACCGTCAGCACGGTGTCGCCCACGCTCGAGAGCACCTCGACCCCTTGGGGGATGGTCAGATCGCTCACGTGCACCGAGCCGCCGATGTTGACGTTGGTGACGTCGACGTCGATGCGGTTGGGAATGTTGGCCGGGTCGACGCGGCAGGAGAGTTCCGACATGACCTGCGTCAGGATCCCCGCGTTGAGGCGCACGCCGATCGACGTCCCGGTGATGACGAGCGGGATGTTGACGTGCACCTTCTCGCCGGCCACCAGCTCCTGGAAGTCGACGTGGATGATGGCGCGCTTGACCGGATGGCGCTGGATGTCGCGAATCAGCGTGCGCGACATGGTCCCGTCGACGGCGAGCTCGATGACGGTGGTCTCGGCCGAGTTCTTCTCGAGGAGGCGGGAGAGTTCACGGGCGTCCACCGAGAGGGACTGCGGCGCGCGCGCGTGACCGTAGATGACGGCCGGGACGCGGCCGTCGCGGCGCAGCGTACGGGCGACGCCCTTGCCGGTGCCGGCGCGCGCAGAAGCGGAGAGGGATGCAGTAGCCATGACTCGGGACCAGAGGACGAGAAGACGAGAAGCATGCCCCAGCGAAGGCTGGGGACGAGAAGAAGAGGAACTGCGAGAATCAATCGAACAACGAACTCACGGACTGCTCGCTATGGGTGAAGCGAATGGCCTTGGCCAACAGTTCGCCGACGGAGAGGACCGTCAGGCGATCGAACAACTTGCCGGGATCGAGGGCGATGGAGTCTGTCACCACGATCTCGGTGATGGGCGCACCCTTGAGGCGTTCCACGGCGGGGCCGGAGAGGAGCGCATGGGTCGCGCAGACGTAGATGTCGTTGGCGCCTAACGCCTTGAGGGCGCGCGCCGCCTCGGACACCGTGCCTGCCGTGTCGATCATGTCATCGGGGATGATGCAGTCCTTCCCCTCGACCTCACCGACGACGTTCACCACCTCGGAGACATTGGCGGTCGGGCGCCGCTTGTCGATGATCGCCAGGGTCGCGTTGAGCCGTTTCGCGAACCCTCGCGCCATCTTGGCCGAACCGACGTCCGGCGCCACGATGACCAGGTTCCCCAACTGCTTCTTCTTGAAATGATTCACCAGAACCGGGGCGGCATACAGGTGATCGACCGGCTTGTCGAAGAACCCTTGCAGCTGGTGCTGGTGGAAATCCAGGCCAAGTACCCGGTCGGCCCCCGCCTTCTCGATCATGTTCGCCATGAGCTTGGCGCCGATCGCGACGCGAGGCTGGTCCTTTCGGTCCTGCCGCGAATACCCGTAGTACGGCATCACGCAGGTGATGCGCGCCGCCGACGCACGCCGCGCGGCGTCCATCAGGAGCAGAAGCTCCATGATGTTGTCCGCTGGCGGGTTGGTCGGTTGGACGATGAAGACATCCGCACCGCGAATGTTCTCATCGATTCGCACGAAGATCTCGCCGTCCGCGAACTTCGTGGCCGTGACCCGTGCAAGGTCGACCCCGAGGTTGCGTGCAATCTCTTCCGCGAGCCCCCTGTTGGCGTTTCCCGAGATCAGCTTGAATCCGCGGAGCACGCCGGGCAGATGGTCCATTGCCGTAGAGCCTTTAAGCCTAGTGGGGACTGGAAGTTATGTCAACGAAGCTCATTGGCCCTGGTGGATTCGAACCACCATTCTCAGATCCAAAGTCTGATGTCCTGCCATTGGACGAAGGGCCACCACGCTCCGCCCCAAGCGACGGGCGGACGGCACACACGAGCCCCTCAAGCTAGTCGGCCAACCGCACGGGCTCAACGTGGGCCGCGGTCTCCGTTTCGAGAACCATCACCTCGTCAACACCCTCATCGGTCGGCTCGTCGCCAATGGCGACCACCAGCTGACCCTGCGCGTCCTCTGCGAGCTCTGCGTCCGAGGGACGCGCCAGGAGGGCGAAGACCGTCGCCCCCGAGCCGCTCATCAACGCCACCGGAACGACGCCGCGCATCTGTGGATGGCGCAGCCCCTCGACTACCCGACGAATGATCGCGTGGCGTGGGAGCACGACGCGCTCGAACTCGTTGTAGGCCATCAGCTCGACGTCTTCCCAGCGCGAAAGCTGGTCCACGCGATAGGCGACCGACCCTGCAGGAGGCGCGGGCTCCTCTGCCAGCCACCGATAGGCATCGGCCGTCGCGACGCCGCTCGAAAAGGCGAACAGGAGGCACGCACGAGCGGGGAGCGGCGGCAGCGGCAACAGCCGGTCGCCGCGCCCCCACGCCAACGCCAGCGGCGACGCCTCCTGCGTGAGGAACGGGACGTCGGCACCCAGCGCGGTGCCGAGCCGCAACAGCTCATGCGCCGACAGCGGCGACGGCGCCAATGCGTTCAACGCCCGCAGCACCCCCCCTGCATCCGCACTTCCGCCACCCAACCCCCCGCCCACCGGGATTCGCTTGTCGATCTCGATGGCAAAACCGGTCGTCCACCGCGTCGCGTCCAGGAAGGCCAGCGCCGCGCGCCACGCCAGGTTGTGCTCCGTCGCCCCAAGTCCGCCACGGGGCATCGCGATTCCCGCGCAGTCGAGCGAGCGCTGGCCGTTGGTGAGCCGCACGCGCACCTCGTCGCCCAGCGTCAGGCGGCAAAAGAGCGTCTCGATCTGGTGGTACCCGCCGGCCTCTCGCGCCAGCACGCGCAGGAAGAGGTTGACCTTGGCCTGGGCGACGAGCGTGGCAGAGCGCATCGCCTCAGGCGGTGGCCTCGGACGCCGAACTCGGCGATGTCGCCTGTCCCAGCTCCCCGAACGTCATCCCCAGTCGCCCGAAGTAGTACAGGCCGATGAGCGTGATGGGGAGGAACGACAGGAGATGGAAGCCCAGCGCCCAGCTCACCGCGAGATCGCCCGGGACGCCGTAGAGCGTGAGCCCCGCCAGCGCCGCCGCCTCGAACAGGCCGAAGAAACCGGGCGAGGAGGGGAGCGCGACGCCGATCGCGATGACGCCCATGAGGAAGAGCGCGGCGAAGTACGGGGCCTCGATCCCGACGGCGACAAAACCGAGCCAGAAGGCGAAGCCGTTCACGAGCCAGAGCGCCATGGCCCAGCCCAGGACGCGGAAGAAGCGCGACGGCGACCTAAGCGCCCCCAGCCCCGACATGAACGACTCGATGAGTCGGCGTCCCCGCTCCACGAAGCGCGGGGCGATGCGCCCCACCACTCCGTCGAAGACGGCGAGCACGAGCCGCGGATAGAGCGCCATGGCCACTACGGCGCCGAGTGCCCCGACGGCGATGACGCCGGCGAGGATGGCGATGCGAATCACGGGCTGCCCGCTGATCGTCGTCCCCGCCGGGAAGTCGGAGAGGAACATGGCGGCGACGAGGAGGATGACGACGGTGACGGCGTCGAAGATCCGGTCGACGGCGAGCGAGGCGAAGGCCGCGGCGAAGCTCACGCGCGAATCCTCGCGGGTGAGGGCGTAGGCGCGCGCGAGTTCGCCGGCGCGCGCGGGGACGACGTTGTTGACCATCATCCCGATGGCGGTGGAGCGCCAGAGCGCGCCGAGGGAGATGTCGTGCGCGACCGGCTCGAGGATCACACGCCAGCGCAGGGCGCGCAGCGGGAAGATCAGCGTGGCCACGACGGCGGAGAGGATGAAGACCGGGACGCTCGAGTGGCGCAGGACGGTCCAGACCTCGCCGAAGGAGACCTCGCGCATGGTCCACACCAGGAATGCCGCGCTCAGCACGAGGCCGAGCGCACCGCGCCAGCCGATCTTCATCGTGGGACTCTCCGCCTACTCGGTTTGCGCTAGGTCGAGGAGATCGTAGATCTCCTGGAGCGACGCGTCGTCGGTGAGTCCGCGCTGGCGCATGGCGTCGCGAATCTCGATGGCACGACGCACCGCCACCTGTCCGCGATACAGCAACGACTCGATGGGGACGATCTCGTCCTCCTCAAGACGAGCGGGCTCGCTCAGCGGTTCATCTTCGAGCGAACTGAAGCCGGCAATGCCGGCTTGGAGGAACTGCTGCAGGTCGCGTCCCGTCGGCGTCGGCGGGGGGCGCCGAACGGCGGGGGGGGCGTGCGGCGGCGCGGGCGGCTGCGGAGCGGCCCGGGGTGGCGCAGGCGGCGGAACCAGGGGGGCAGCGGGCGGCAACGCTGATGGTGCAGCTGGCGGTGACGCCAGCGGTGCAGCTGGCGGTAGGGCGGCTGGTGGTGCAGCTGGCGGAGGCGCCGGTGGTGCAGCTGGCGGTACGGGTGCTGCGGCTGGCGGTACGGCTGGTTGTGCAGCTGGCGGTGACGCCGGCGTGACGTCGAGCGTGCCCTGGGCGTGATGCTCCACCGGCGGGTGGTGCTCCACCTGCGGGGGCGCGATGACTGGAGTGTCGCGCCGCGACCGCTCGAGCACGGCGAGGCGACGCTCGATCTCCTCGATGGTGTCGCCGGGGGCGAGGAGGAAGAGCGCTCCGGCGTCCAGCGCCTCGAGCGTTGCCGGTGAAAAAAGCTCGACCTCGCGCGCCGTCTCGCCAAAGAAGGCGGCCACCTGGTGCACGTCGAACGAGGCGGCGATGGTCTCCAGGTCGTGCAGCGCGGTGCGCAACGCGCGCTCGGCGCGCTCGCGCCCGGCCACGTCGTGCACCTGGCGGGCGTCGTTCACCAGGCGGCGCAGGTGCTCGGCGCGCGAGGTGACTTCGCCGCGGAAGCGCTGCGATCGTGTGCTGGGAGGGGCGGCGGAGCGCTGGACGATGTGCGGGCCGGAGTCGCCGTAGAACAGCTCGTCGATCGCGATCACGCGCTCGGGCGATGGCGTCTCCCGCGGTGCGTCGAGGCGCGTGACCGCGTGCGCGAAGCGCGCGACTTCCGGCGCCCCGGGGTCGACCGAGGCACCGTCGCGCAGGCGCGACGAGGTCTGCCGCAGGACATCGGCCGCGGCGCGGAAGAGTTCGGCCTCGGCATCGGCGAGCGGTGCGTCGGGCATCAGCGCCCGCGCCGTGCGGTCGATGGCGTCGGCGACGTCGGCCAGGGGCGGGAAGTCGGCGATGCCGGCGATCCCGCGCATGGTCCGGGCGCGGGTGAGGGCGTCATCGAGGGCGCGCCTGTGGCGCGGGTTGGCGACAAAGGCGTCGAGTTCGGCGGCGATGGCCGACGACTGCAACGCGATGAAGACCGGGGCCGTCGCCGCGGCGTCGGGCGAGGGGGGGCGCCGCTCTTCGTTAGGCAGGGCGCGCTGGAGGTCGGCGAGGCGCGCCTCGGCGCGCGCCAACTCGCGCTCCCCCCACGTGCGCACGCCGCGCACCAGGAAGCGCAGGTCGTCGACGGTGACGCGCAGGACGCGATGCAGGTCCACGGTCCACCGGATCTCGCCGTCGCGCACACCGTGCGCGATCTGCTCGATCGCGCTGGCGATCTTCTCGATCGGCTCGACCTTCGCCATCGATGACGATCCGCGCAGGGCGCGCGCAGTGGCGATGAAGGCGTTGCCGTCTGGCGGGCCGCCGGTACCGGCGACGAGCTGATCCAGCGCGTCGAGGTACTCGGTCGCTTCAACGAGATAGAACTCCAGGAGTTCCGGCGATCCGGTCATTCGCGAGTGTGGTGGTTGGCGCGGAGTCAAGTTAGGCTTGTGGCCCCGCGATGGGCTAGATGGGCGCCCGGTGCAAGGACGCGCGTGCCGCATCCATCGCCACACGCATCTCGCGCACGGCGTCGGCGATCCCGATGAAGACCGATCGACTCACGATGGTGTGGCCGATGTTGAGTTCCTCGATTTCCGGGATGGCGGCCACCGCGGTCACGTTGCGCACGGTGAGGCCGTGTCCGGCGTGCACGTGCAAGCCGAGTGTGTGACCGAGCGCCGCGGCGTTGGCCAGGGCGGCGACGAGCGCGGGATCGTGCGGGTGATGTGCATAGCTCCCGGTGTGCAACTCGATCGCGTCGGCCCCCAGCTCTCGCGAGCGCCGCACCATCGTCTCGTCAGGGTCAATGAAGAGCGACGATCGAATGCCGGCGGCGCGCATGCGAGCCATGGCGCGCTCCAGCGCTCGCGGGTGGTGCGTCACATCGAGCCCACCTTCGGTGGTGACCTCTTCACGCTTCTCGGGGACGAGCGTGACCTGGTACGGATGCAGCCGCACGGCGATGTCGAGCATCTCGTCCGTGCATGCCATCTCGAGGTTGAAGACGGTGCGCACGGTGCTGGCGAGGCGCTCGACGTCGTCGTCCTGGATGTGACGGCGATCTTCGCGCAGGTGTGCGGTGATCCCTTCGGCCCCGGCATCCTCGCACAGCACCGCGGCGGCCACGGGATCGGGTTCGTCGGTGCGTCGCGCCTGACGAATGGTCGCGACGTGATCGATGTTTATGTACAGGCGCTGGTACGGGGCAAAGCGCGCCTCGGCTGGCGGGGGGGTGGTACTCATGTCGGAACGCCTCCTGTCGGGGCGGGTACGCCCGGTACACCACCGTTGCTCGGCGCGAGGTGCCGGGTTACGTTCGCTCGCAATCTGGCAGGGAGAATCGCGTGAAGAAGTGGATCGTGCTGGTTCCGCTCGTGCTGGCGGCATGCGGTCGCAAGCCGGCACCCGGTGTTGCGCTGACTGGCGCCGCCGCCCCGCGACTCGCGGTCGAGTCGTTCCTCGCGGCGGTGAAAGCGCAGGACCTGCAGGCGATGTCGGTGGTGTGGGGAACCGACAAGGGGCCGGCGCGCGACCAACTCGAACGCACCGAGTTGGAGAAGCGCGAGATCATCATGCAAGGGTGCTATGACCACGACCGGTACCGGATCGTGGAGGAAGGGCCGGCCCCCAACGATGAGCGCCTGGTCCGCGTGGAGATCACGCGCGGCAAGAAGACGGCAACGCCGAGCTTCTCCGTGGTCAAGGGTCCCTCGGAACGATGGTATGTGCGCGACGCGGGGATCACGGCGATGAAGGAGTTCTGCAAGCGCTGAGCGACCGCAGGGTGGCGCGTCTCTTCGGGGGCGCGCCGCTTCACTATCGAGGACAGCTCGAACACGGCTCGAGGGCGTGTCGGAGTCGGCGGCGCGCGGAACCCTTCCGGTGGACGATAGATTAGTACTCGGACAGCTCGACCAGGACACCGGCAGTTGCCGATGGGTGGAGGAAGGCGATGCGCTTGCCCTCCGCTCCCAGGCGCGGCGTTTCGTCGATGAGGCGAATACCCGCGGCGCGGCAACGTTGGAGCGTACCCTCGAGGTCGTCCACGTTGAAGCAGACGTGGTGAATCCCCGGGCCTCGCTTGGCGACGTACTTGCCAATCGGCGACTCCGGCGACTCGGCCTCGAGCAGTTCGACGAGTGACTCCCCGGCGACGAGCCCCGCAATGCGGGCGCCGTCGGCGTCATCCAGCGGCGTCTCGGGCATGCCGAGCACGTCACGATAGAACGGGACGATCTCGGCGAGCGAACGAACGGCGACACCGATGTGCGCGATGCGCGTGCCGCGCTTCACGCCGTCGGATGCAGGGCCGCTCGACGGGTCGGATGACTGGTGATGCGACATTGGGAATCGGCGCGTCGGCTGGGGTCGGTGCGCGCGCAAGTTAATCGGACACAAGATGGGGTTGGATCCCCGCGGAGGAATGCACGATGTCGAACACGAGGGTGGTGACGGACGAGAACTTCAGCACGGAGATCGAGCAGGCCAGCGGCCTGTCGGTCGTGGACTTCTGGGCGGCGTGGTGCGGGCCGTGCCGCATGGTCGGCCCCATCATCCACCAGTTGGCCGACGAGTACGCCGGCAAGGTCAAGGTGACCAAGCTGGACGTTGACGCGAGCCCGAAAACCGCGATGAAGTACGGCGTGCGCTCGATCCCGACCATCTTGTTCTTCAAGGACGGAAAGATCGTGGACCAGGTGATCGGTTACGCGCCGAAGCCGGCGCTCGACCAGAAGTTCAAGCAGCACTCCGCGGGCGCGCCGGGCGCATCGAGCGGCGCGGACGCACGCGCAAGCTGAGCCGAACCACGAGGCGCGCCGACGGTATCAGCGGCCGGTGGGGAAGCTCCCCGCCGGCCGTTCGCGTGTCGTCACACACCGTCGCAAAGCCTCGCGCGAAGGGTCGCGCAAAGGGTCGCGGGGTGGTGGCGCGGCGCCATATTCTTTCCTCGTGAACATCCTCCCCGAGGCTCCAGGCGAAAGCGCCGCACGCGCGCCGTCCGATCGTCTTCCCGAAGCGTCGGGGGAGGGTGACGGAGCGGGGCGCGGTGCCGTCGCCCTGGGAACGCTGTATGTCGTGGCAACGCCGATCGGCAACCTCGGCGACATGACGTTCCGCGCCGTGGAGACGCTGCGGCAGGTGTCGCTGATCCTGTGCGAGGACACGCGTCACTCGCGGCCGTTGCTCGACCATTTCGGTATCGAGACGCCGGTTGCCTCGCTGCACGAGCATAACGAGGCGCGCGAGGTCCCACGGCTGGTGGCGCGTCTCGCCGACGGCGAGGCGCTGGCGCTCATCTCCGACGCGGGAACGCCGCTCGTCTCCGATCCCGGTGCGCGGCTGGTGCGCGCGGCAGCCGAGGCGGGACTTCCGGTCGTCCCCGTCCCCGGGGCATCGGCGGTCATCGCGGCGCTCAGCGCCTGCGCCCTCCCCACCGAGGCCTTCACCTTCATCGGCTTCCTGTCGCGGAAGGGAAAGGAGCGCACCGCTCAGCTCGAACTGCTCAGCACCCTACCGCACACGGGCGTACTGTACGAGTCGCCCAACCGGGTGGAGGGTACGCTGGCAGAGCTGGCGCGAGTGATGGGGGCGCTCGCGGAGCGTCGCCGGGCGGTCATCGCTCGCGAGCTGACCAAGAAGTTCGAGGAGTTCCGGAGGGGGACGATCGCCGAGCTGGTGCAGTCGGTTCGCGAACGTCCCCCGCGCGGTGAGGTGGTGATCCTTCTGGAGGGCGCGGGAGCGATCACGCTGGACGAAGCGGCGCTGCGCGAGACGGCGCGTGTGCTGCGCCGCGAGGGGGCGACGACGAAGGAGATTGTCCGTGCCCTCGCGGACCGGTACGCCGCACCACGCAACCTTGCCTATCGCCTGGCGCAGGACGCACATCACGCAGAGGACGCATGACCGGTCGTACCCTCGTTCGATCCCTGGCGCTCGTGCTCACCCTCACGGCGTTCGCGCCGAGCGCGACGGCGCGGTTGGGGATTGCGCGGCTGCAGTACGACGGTGGGGGGGACTGGTACGCCAACCCGTCGTCGCTCCCCAACCTGCTCAAGGCGATCAACGAACGGACGTCGCTGCGTGTCGAACCTACGGAAGGGCGTGTGACGCTGGCCGACGACAAGCTCTACGACTACGCGTTCCTGCACATGACCGGTCACGGCACGGTGAAGTTTTCGGACCAGGACGTGGTGCGGTTGCGTGAGTGGTTGCTGCGCGGCGGCTTTCTGCATGTGGACGACAACTACGGGCTCGACGAGACGTTCCGGAAGGAGATTGCGCGCGTCTTCCCCGACCGGCCGCTGGTCGATGTCCCGCTGTCGCACCCCATCTACCACGTGGTGTACGACTTCCCGAAGGGTGTCCCGAAGATCCACGAGCACGACGGCAAGCCGGCGCGTGGGTACGGGATCTTCATCGGCGATCGCCTTGCGGTGTACTACACGAGCGAGAGCGACATCGGGAACGGGTGGGAGGATGTCGGGACGTACAACGATCCCCCCGAGCTGCACGAGGCGGCGCTTCGGATGGGGGTGAACCTCTTTGTCTACGCCGTGACGAGTCGGCCGGTCTCATGACGTTATTCGACCTGGTGGAGCGCGAGCGCCGCGGCGTCGCGCGGCAGCTGACGGCGGGCGGGGTGGCCCTGGTGCTGGCGGGGGTGGCGATCGTCCTCCTGGCGGCCACACTGACGTTAGGCGGTGCGCGGTGGCTGGCGCTTCCGCGGCTGATGCCATTCCTTGGCTGGGCGCTGGCGCTGGTGGCGGGCGTGCTCGCCGCGCGCTGGGTGCGCGGCCGCCTGGGCGACGAGACGTCGATCACGCGCATTGCCGGCGCGGTGGAATCGGAGCGGCGGATGCGCGATGGCGCGGTGCGGGTCGCGCTGGAGGTGGCGGACCACGGCGTCTTCGGGCGATTGAATGCGGAGCAGGTGGCGGGAAAGCTGGCGGGTTTTGGTGGCGCATCGCTCGCCCCCGCGCTGCGCAAGCAGGTGACGCGTCGGGCGGTGGGGGGGCTCGGCGTTGCGGCTGTCGGCATCCTGGGCCTGGTCACCGCGGCATCGGCGGCGCCCGACGGCTGGCGCGCCCTGCTGCACCCGGTGCGGGCGTGGAACGGGACGTTGCTGGGCGGCGTGACGCTGAGCCAGGCACCGCGCTCCGTGCTGCGCGGCGAGAAGGTGAAGCTGGTGGTGCGCGCCCCGGGACGGCGCTTCGTGACCGTGGCCCAGCGCGTGACGGGGAGCTCGTGGCGCACGAGCGCGCTGGCGCTGGCCGGTGATTCCGGCATCGTGACGTTAGGGCCGCTCGACGCCGACCTTGCGCTGTATGCCACCGACGGGCGCAGCACCAGCGACACGATGGCGGTGCGCGTGGTCGACCGCCCGTTCATTGGCGACATCACGGTCAAGGCGGTCTTTCCGGGCTACCTGGCGCGCAAGGCCGAGTCGGTCCCGTTAGGCGAGCTGGTGCGCATTCCGCGGGGCACCGTGCTGGAGATCGAGGGGCATTCATCGACCGAGCTCACCGCGGTGTCGCTGGCGGGGCAGGGCGCGAGCACCGCGCTCGCCGTGTCGGCGCGCCGCTTCTCGGGGCGCTGGCAGCCGGCCACGGGAGGGAGCTTTGCCTGGGCGGCGACGGGAAGCGGCGGCCCCATCGAGGACCTTCCGCCAGCGTTGCAGCTGGAAGTGCAGGGCGACTCCGCCCCACGCGTGGAGATCCTGGCGCCGGGGCGCGACACGCTGGTCCTCCAGCGCGACACGATCGGCGTCTCGGTCCTTGCCACCGACGACCACGGACTCGCGAGCGCCGCGCTGCGCATCACGATCACCAATGCGCGCGGCGACGTGCGGTCGTCGCTGGTGCGGGCGTTAGGCAACGCCGCCGGCGAGCAGTTCCAGGGGCAGATCCCGCTGGCCATGTCGCAGCTCACGCCGGGCGACGCGATGAAGCTCGTGGCCATCGCCACCGACGCCTCGCCCTGGCGCCAGGTCGGCGAGAGTCCCACCGTCACGTTGCGCCTGCCGAGCGTCAGCGAACAGCGGGAGGCGATGCGCAACGCCGCCGACTCGGCGGTGGCGCAGGCGCAGGCGACCGCCAACGCGCAAAAGCAGCTCAATCAGCGCACCGCCGATGCCGCCCGCGCGCGCCAGCGCGAGCAGCAGAAGTCGGGGAAGGACGCGATGTCGTACGAGGCGTCCGAGCAGGCCAAGCAGTTCGCCAAGGAACAGCGCCAACTGGCCGACCGCATGCAGCAGATCCAGCAGGCGGCCAAACAGATGGAGCAGCAGCTCAAGCAGACGGGGGCCCTCGACAGCGCGCTGCAGGAGCGCCTGCGCGAGGCGCAGAAGCTGCTGCGCGACGCATTGACCCCCGAGCTGCAGGAGAAGCTGCGCAAACTGGAGCAGGCGTCGCAGAGCATGTCGCCCGAGGAGTCGCGCAAGGCGTTGCAGGACCTGGCCGAGCAGCAGCGCAGGCTGCGTGAGCAGCTCGAGAAGTCGGTCGAGATGCTCAAGCGCGCGGCGATCGAAGGGCAGATGCAGACGCTCAAGGACGAGGCCAAGGACCTGGCGAAGAAGCAGCGTGACCTCGTGGACTCGCTGCGCAAGGCCGACCAGGAGCAGGAGAAGCAGGCGGCCGAGAAGCTGGCCAAGGAGCTCTCCGACCGGGCGAAGAACCTGCAGGAGGACGTGAAGCAGCTGCAAGAGCGCCTCAAGAAGGAGAAGGCCGACGCCGGCGCCGATCGCGTGCAGGAAGCCAACGACAGGATCGATGAGTCGCTGGAAAAGCTGCAGCAGGCCATGCGCGAGCAGCAGCGGAAGCAGGGGCAACAGCCGGGGCAGCAGCAGCAGGGGGAGCAGAAGGAAGGGCAGCCCGGGCAGCAAGGGCAGCAGCAGGCGGGAGAGAAGCAGGGGCAACAGGGGCAACAGGGGCAGCAGGGGCAGAAGCAGCAGGGAGGAGAGAAGCAACAGGGGCAACCGGGGCAGCAGGGGCAGCCGGGGCAGTCCTCCAACGATTCGAAGCAGCAAGGGCAGGGGCAGCAGGGCCAGCAGGCCCAGAAGGGGGGGCAGGCGGGCAACCAGCAGGGGAACGAGGCCTCCGCGGAGCAGGCGGCCAAGGCCATGGAGGATGCCGCCAACGAACTGGGGAAGGCGCGCGACCAGCAGGTGAGCGAGTGGAAGAAGGAACTCACCGGCGAGATGGACCGCGCCATCCAGGAGATGTTGCAGCTGGCGCGCGAGCAGGACAACCTGGAACAGCAGGCGCGGCAGGGGGCGTCGCCCAACGAGCTGCGCTCGCAGCAGAGCGCGTTGCAGCAGGGGGTGGACAAGGCGATGCAGCGGCTGCAGCAGGCATCGACCAAGTCGAACCTCCTGTCGCAGCGCTCGATGCGCATGATGTCCGATGCCCGACGCAAGGTGGAGGAGGCGACGGCGCAGACGCAGCGCGCGCAGAGCGGGCCGCAGATGGCGAGTTCGATGCGCGAGGCGAGCGAGTCGCTCAACCAGGCCGGCGCCTCGCTGGTGCGCGACCGCGAGCGGACGCAGAACTCGGAGTCGGCCACCGGCTTTGCCGAGATGCTGGAGCAGCTGCAACAGATGCAGAAGCAGCAGCAGGCGCTCAACTCGGCGGCGCAGGACCTGATGCCCAAGTCGGGCGGGAAGATGGACCAGCAGGGGCAGGACGCGGCGCGCGACCTGGCCAGGCAGCAGCGCGAGGTCGCGGCCAAGCTGGAGGAGCACGGTGATCGCGACGAGACCGGGCGATCGGACGAGATGGCGCGCGAGGCGCGGCAGATCGCGCAACAACTCGAGTCGTCCAATCTCGACGCGGCGGTGCTCGAGCGTCAGCAGCGCCTGTTCCGCAAGATGCTCGATGCCGGGCGCCTGCTGGAGGAAGACCAGCGCGAGGACACGGGAAAGCGTGAAGCCAAGCCGTGGACCGGGACGGAGACGTTCACGCCACAGGGGAACACCGCCAGCGGCAAGAACGCCACGCGCTTCACGGCACCCACGTGGAACGAGCTGCGCGGACTGACGCCGGAGGAGCGGCGCCTGGTGCTGGAGTACTTCAAGCGGATCAATGCGAAACCTTGAGGCGAGAGGACGAGAGGACGGGAAGACGAGAAGACGAGTGAACGTGTTGTTGGGCGTTGCTCGGGGGCTCGCCTGCGGGGCGGCGTGGTTCGTGGGCGTCTCCACCGCGGTGTCGGCGCAGGAGGGAAAGGCGGGGGCGCCGTCGCCGTTGGTGCAGGCGCTCGATCTCGAAGGGGCGGGGAAGTGCCGAGAGGCGATCCCGCTCTATCGCAGGGCGCTGGACGGGAGCGAGGATCCGGTGGGGGCGGTGCTCGGCATGGAGCGCTGCTACGCGATGGTTGGGGGGAGCGCGGAGCTGGCACCGCTCGTCGATTCGCTCCTCGTCAGGCGGCCGCGCGATCCGATGCTGCGCACGGTGCAGCTGCGCACGCTCATCGGCCTGCGGCGCGAGCGCGAGGCGGAGGTTGCGTTCAACCAGTGGTTGGTGCTCTCGCCGCGCGAGCCGGCGCCGTACCGCGAGTATGCGCGGCTCCTGCTCGATGCGGGGCGCGCCGCGGCGGCGGATACGGTGCTGCGCGGTGCGGTGGCGGCGCTGGGCGGGTCACGCGACCTGGCCGCCGAGTTTGCGCAGATGCAAGGGGCGCTTGGGATGTGGCTCGCCTCGGCGCGCAGCTGGCGGGAGGCCAGCGACGCGATGCCGTACATGGAGCAGGCCGCGGCCTTCGCGCTCCTGCCGACTCCCGACTCGCTGCGCGACAGCGTGCGCGCCGTCCTTGCGGCGGCGCCGGTGACGCTGGGGCCGCGGCGCATCCTGGCGTCGCTGGAGTCGCGCTGGCGCTCGGCGCGCGAGGGGTGGGCGGTGCTGTCCCAGGTCCCCGTGACCGACTCGGTGGTGCAGGCGTGGATCGACTATGCCGGCGAGGCCGAGGGGAACGAGGCGTGGCTGACGGCGCGCGATGCCTACACAGCGGCAGCGGCTCGGCGCCCGCGCGACGCGTCGCTGCGCCTGCGCGGAGCCACGGCGGCGCTCAACGGCGGGGAGCCGGCATCGGCCATGGCGATCCTCGAGCCGCTCGCGGCGTCGAGCGACAGCGCGACCGCGGGTGCGGTGGCGCTGCTGCAGGTGCGCGTCCTGGCCGCCCTGGGGCGCGGGGCCGCGATCGAGCAGTTGCTTGCCGCGCGTGCGGCGCAGCTCGGCCCCGCGGGGGTTCGCCAGGCGCAACGCTCGCTGGCCTGGGCGTGGATCCGGAGCGGCGACCTTCCCAGGGCGCGCTCGGCGCTTGCGGCTGGCGGTGGTGGGACGGAGGAGGATGAACGAGTGGAGGCCTGGCTCGCCCTGTACGAGGGCGACCTCAAGACCGCCCGCGGCGGCTTGCGACGTACCGACGAGATGTCGCGCGACGTGGTGACGGCGATGGCGCTGCTCTCGCGGACGCGCGCCGAACAGGCGGCGGGGGTGGGCGCGGCCTTCCTGGCGTTGGCCAAGGGCGACACCGCGGCCGCCGCGAAGCGCTTCGAGGCCACCGCGGAGGAACTCGCCGACGCGAAGCCCTTCCTCCTGCTCGTCGCGGCGCGGCTCTCGCTGGCCTCGAAGGACTCGACGCATGCCGTGGCGCTCTGGCAGGCGCTGGTCGAGCAGCACGTCGATGCCCCCGAAGCGGCGGAAGCGGAACTCGATTGGGCGCGGCTGTTGCGACGCCGTGGCGACGCCGCCGGTGCCATCGCACATCTCGAGCACATGATCCTCACCTATCCGCAGAGCGCACTCGTCCCGCAGGCGCGGCGCGAACTCGAACTGGCGCGCGGAACGGTGCCGCCAGGGCTCGTGGGAGAGGCGGGCGATGCATGAGTTTTCGCCAGCCCCACCGCGCACTCCCCCAGCCCCACCGCGCACCATCGCAGCCTTACCGCGCACCATCGCAGCCTTACGGCGCACTATCGCAGCCTTCCCGCGCACCATCGCAGCCTTACGGCGCACCATCGCAGCCTCACGGCGCACCATCGCAGCCTCGCGGCGCACCATCGCAGCCTCGCGGCGCACCATCGCAGCCTTACGGCGCACCATCGCAGCCTTACGGCGCACCATCGCAGCGTTACCGCCGACCACCCCAGCCCCACCGCCCCCCTTCCCAGCGAAAGCTGGGATCCATTTGTCCGAACGTCGCGCCCGATCGGTCGCCAGCGCGCGGAGAAGTGCGTCTCACGCGCTGCTGCGAAGCCGCGAAGGCGCGAAGCGCTTCGCCTCCTCACCTTGATGCCACTCGTGCGTTTCTCCCTTTCGTTGCGCACTCCCCCAGTGCATCCGCGCACTCCCCCAGTGCATCCGCGCACTCCTCAAGTGCATCCGCGCACTCCTCAAGTGCATCCGCGCACTCCTCCAGTGCATTGGCGCACTCCTCAAGTGCATCCGCGCACTCCCCCAGTGCATTGGCGCACTCCCCCAGTGCATCCGCGCACACCCCCAGCCCCACCGCCCCCCTTCCCAGCGAAAGCTGGGATCCATTTGTCCGCGCGTCGCGCCCGATCGGTCGCCAGCGCGCGGAGAAGTGCGTCTCACGCGAAACTGCGAAGCCGCGAAGGCGCGAAGCGCTTCGCCTCCTCACCTTGATGCCACTCGTGCGTTTCTCTTTCTCGTTGGGGCGACAGCAACGCCTGCGGCGCACCGCGCGCTCGCGCGTCGTCGCTTCGCGCGCCACGCCCGCATCGCGCACCGCGCGCCCCCTGGTCCTCGCCGCGTTCGCGTCGCTCGCGATTCTGGCACTCCCCGCCGCCGCTCGGGCGCAGCACCTCCTCGTCCCGATGGACGACGACCAGGCCAATCACCTCAAGGCGTATGGCCTCGTCTTCAACGCACTAAAGGACGGCAACAAGGCGGAGTGGTTCATCAACTATCGCGGCGGTGCGTACCTCCTCCCCGACCTCACGGAGTTGCGCAAGCGCGCGACGCTCGACGGAATCTCGTTCGAGCCGGTGGAGAACGCTCGCCTGTCGGCGATGCGCGCCGAGATCGCGGCGGGCAACATGGACGCCATCTCGCTGGAGCGCGCGCCCAAGGTCGCGATCTACAAGCCGGCCAAGTCGCCCCCCTGGGACGACGCGGTCACGCTCGCCCTGCAGTACGCGGGGATCGAGTTCCAGTCGGTCTACGATGAAGAGGTCATGGCCGGCGACCTCTCCAAGTACGACTGGTTGCACCTGCACCACGAGGACTTCACGGGGCAGCAGAACAAGCTCTACCTCGGCTTCCGCGACACGCCGTGGTTCATCGAGCAGCGCGAGCGCGCGCTCGCCAGCGCGCGCAAGCTGGGCTTCAACAACATCCCGGCGATGAAGAAGGCGGTCGCCGAGAAGATGCGGCAGTTCGTCGAGCGCGGAGGCTTCCTCTTTGCCATGTGCGGTGCGACGGAGACGCTGTCACTGGCGATCGCCGCGCACCAGACCGACATCGCCGGCTCGTTCGCCGACGGGACGCCGGTAGATGAGCAGGCCGACAGCAAGCTCGATTGGGATCGTTCGTTCGCCTTCAAGGACGTGCACCTGGAGCCGTCGCCCTTCGTGAACTCGATGAGCGACATCGACGGGCACCAGGTCAACGTCCCCGGGCGCCGCCAGCCGCTGGGGCAGTTCACGCTCTTCCAGTTCTCCGCCAAGTTCGATCCCGTCTCGTCGATGCTGGTGCAGAATCACCGCACGGTCATCGCCGACTACTATGGCGTCACGACGTCGTTCACGAAGGGGACGATCAAGCAGGGGGTGACCATTCTTGCGCAGGAAGACGGCGCGCCGTGGGCGAAGTACCTGCATGGCGACTACGGCAAGGGCTCGTGGACCTATCTCGGTGGCCACGACCCCGAGGATCCGCAACACAACATCGGCGCAGCGCCAACCGACCTCTCGTTGCACCCGACGTCGCCAGGGTATCGCCTCATCCTGAACAACGTGCTGTTTCCCGCCGCGAAGAAGAAGCCGCTGAAGACTTGAACTGCAGACGGGGGACGGGAGACGGGAGACGGGAGTGCGAACGGCGCCTTTGGCGCCGTTCGCGTTTGATGGGGTGCGGGATTCAGTGTGGGTACTCCCGCGCAAACTCCCGTCCACTCACCTCGCACGCGACCGCCCGAATGCCACGCCGCCCCGCGCGCGGCAAAGCCGCGCGCACACCCGGCGCCCGTCTCCCGGCCCCCCGCGCCCGGCCGCCGGTCCCACC